>JAAYXU010000221.1 GCA_012515725.1 Clostridiales bacterium
CGTCCGTAGGAAGCCCGGGCCTGCTGTATGACCTCGAGTATCATGCCCATCATCGCGAAGGGCCGGGTGATGTTGCCCACATACTGCATCGACGCTACGAAATCGCCGACCGTGATGCGCCCGTCCAGCGCCATCATTCCCCCGGTCCAGAGAATGAGCAGCGTGGAAATTGAACCTAGTACCGTGATGAGCGGGTGAAAAAGCGAAGTCGCGCGGATCATCCGGAAGTTGGCCGCCATGTTCTCGTGGCTGAGCCGCTCGAAGTGACCGATCTCGGGCTCCTCCTGCACGAATGCCTTGACGACGCGTATGCCGCTTACATTCTCCTCGGCCTTGCGCATCATGTCGGAGAAGGACTCCTGCACGATCCGGAAGCGCTGTCGCATGACCGGGCCGAACCGGTACATCACCAGCATCAGAAACGGAAAGGGCAAGAACGCGATCGCGGTCATGAGCGGGTTTACGGTCCGCACCATGATGACGATGCTCATTACGATCGTGAAAAGCGAGCCCACCAGCACCATCATGCCGCGCATGAGCGCCATGCGCACCGCCCGAAGGTCGTTGGTCGAGAGCGCCATGATTTCGCCCGTACTGCGGCGGTTAAAGTACTTCATGGACAGAGTCGAAAGATAGGCGTACATCTTGTCCCGGCTCTCCCGGTCAAAAAGGTGCGTACCGCTAAGGAGCAGGTACCGCGACATAAAACGCACTCCGACGAAGCTGACGGCCAGCATCGCGATCACGCCGACCATTTGCAGTATACCGGCCCCGTCGATCGTGTGGGTGTCGATGCGATCGATCACGTCTCCCGATATGCGGGGGATCACGACCTGTATGAGGCTGGTGACCATAAGGAGCAGCGCTCCTCCTATGTACCGCCATCGGTTTTCGCTAAGATGCCTTTTCAGGCTGACTCGGTCCTGCATCCGTTAATTCTCCTTTTTCGGGGTCGCCAGCGCCGTCTCGATATTGCGCCCCATCCGCTTGAGCAGCCTGAGCGCCCCTTCTTTCTCCTGCGCGTTCATACCATGCGTCAGGGTGGATTCGGCCTCCAGCCACGCCGCCTCGATCACCGGCACCGCGGCGATCCCCGCTGGCGTGGGGCGCAGTATGTAGCGGCGCTTATCGCAGCCATCCCGCTCGCGCACCACGTACCCCGCGTCCTCAAGAAGCTGCAGCGACTTGGTGACCACGGCCCGGTCGATGCCAAAAAGATCGTACAGCTCGCGCTGGCCCACCTCGCCCCGCTCCACCAGCGTCATCAGTATGCGCGCCTGACGAAGCCCTATCGAGGCCGTGATCCTTCGCCCGATGAGCCGGTGCACGCCATGGTGGATCCGGGCCGTATGGCGGCAGAACTGCCACCTGTGATCGCCTGTCATCGCTGATCCCCCCCGCGCGGCCGCCTGAGCGCGGCCCAAATAAAAAGTTGACACATCAACAATTATAGCCCGAATTGTTGATATGTCAACAAATAATGCTGTGTATGTTTTCAGCGGTGTGCGCACAAAGCGCGCCGCTCACGCGCGGGCTTCTATTTCCTAAACGATGCCCACAGGAGCAGCGCGCCGCCCGCGATAAGCCCCGCAGGAAAAAGATAGGGCGCCAGATCCACGGGCAGCAGCTCACGGAAAATGAGCAGTATGCCCGAAGCGATGAGCGCCGCTGCCAGCCAGACAACGCCCTGACCCGACAGGCCCGCCGCGCTGTGTACGCCCGCGCCCGCGGGTAAAATAACCCAGAGCGCCAGATAGACCGCGATGATCGGAAACCCCCAGGTACACACCGTCGCTATCACGAAAACCACGCGCACGAGCGACGGACTCAACCCGAGGAATGCCGCTATTCCGGAGCATACCCCGCCAAATATGCGGTTTGCCGTGTTCCGGGTCAGTTTTCTCTCCATACCGATCCATCCTCCTTTGGTCCGATCGCGGCGGTCAGCGGATACGCCCCTATAAAAAAGCCGAAGCGGGTTTCCGCTCCGGCAGTAACTGATTCGCTATTTGGCGTAATCGGTGGCGCGCGTCTCCCGGATGACATTGACCTTTATCTGTCCGGGATAATCCAGCTCTTCCTCGATTTTCTTTGCGATCTCGCGGGCCAGCAGCACCGAGCCGTTGTCGTCGAGCACCTCGGGCTTGACGACGATCCGCACCTCGCGGCCGGCCTGAATCGCGTAGGAATTATCGACGCCCTCGAACGAGTTGGCGATCTCCTCGAGCTTCTCCAGGCGCTTTATGTAGCTCTCGAGCGTCTCGCGGCGCGCGCCCGGCCGCGCGGCGGATATCGCGTCGGCGGCCTGCACCAGCACCGCCTCCAGCGTATGGGCCTCGATATCGCCGTGGTGCGCGAGTATCGCATGTATGATCTCGTCGCTCTCGCGGTATTTTTTCGCCAGATCCGCGCCGATCTGCACATGCGGCCCCTCAACCTCGTGGTCGATGGCCTTGCCGATGTCGTGAAGGAGTCCGGCTCTTTTGGCGATGCGCACGTCCGCGCCAAGCTCAGAGGCCATGAGGCCCGCCAGATGCGACACCTCGATAGAGTGCTTGAGTACGTTCTGCCCGTAGCTCGTGCGATAGCGCAGCTTGCCCAGCGTGCCCACGAGCTCGTGATGCAGGCCGTGGACGCCGACCTCGAATACCGCGCTCTCCCCGGCCTCGCGTATCTTGTTGTCTACTTCCTTGCGCGCCTTGGTGACAAGCTCCTCGATGCGGGCCGGATGAATGCGCCCGTCGACGATGAGCTTTTCCAGCGCGATACGCGCGACCTCGCGCCGTACCGGGTCGAACCCGGACAGTATGACCGCCTCGGGCGTGTCGTCGATGATGAAGTCGATCCCTGTCGCGGTCTCGAGCGCCCGGATATTGCGTCCCTCGCGGCCTATGATGCGGCCCTTCATGTCGTCGGACGGGAGCGACACCACTGAAACGGTGCTTTCGGCCACATGGTCGGCCGCGCACTTCTGTATAGCGCTGCCGATGATCTCCCGGGCGCGCTTGTTTGCATCGTTGCGCGCCTCGGACTCGATCTCGCGTATCATTACCGCGGCGTCATAGCGCGTTTCCTTCTCGATGTTGCTCATCAGGGCTTCCTTTGCAGCCTCGACCGACAGCCCCGATATGCGCTCCAGCTCCGCCAGCTGGGTCGCATAGAGCTCCTCGGTTTTCTTCTCCAGCGCCCCGATTTTTTCCCTTGTCTGGTTGATCGTCTCCTCCCGCGCCTCCAGCGTCGCGGTTTTCTTGTCCAGCGTGTCCTCTTTCTGCTGTAGTCTGCGCTCGATGCGCTGTATCTCGGTTCTTCTTTCCCTTACCTCCCGGTCCAGCGCGGTTCTTTGCTTGTGGATCTCTTCCCGGGCTTCCAGTATGGTTTCCTTTTTTCTGGCTTCGGCCTTCTCATTCGCCTCGCTCAGTATCCTGTTGGCTTCCTCCTCGGCCCGCCCCAATTTGGCTTCCGCCAGGGTCTTCCGATACATATATCCAACAATCAGGCCAATGATGACGCATGGTATGCCAGTAATGACTGCAACTATCCAGTCGTTCACCTGTATCAATACGCCTCCTTCTATAAAACGAACCGAGACAAAAGCTCGGCTTCACAATTATCTCATGGGATGAAAGAAAGCCACCCCGAAACACATTCTATTCTATCCTCTTTTTTGCGCACTGTCAAGAACTGCTATTGCTCCGTGGCCGGGCGGAATCGTCCGCCGCTGCCGCGGAAACCAGGCTCTATCGCCAGTATGAGCGCTCTCTATTTCTCCGGCGCGGGCCCGGAGGGCGGCTGAGGCATAGACGCCGCGCGCACTTTCTCCTCGATTTCCTTTGCGATCTGCGGATTTCCCTTCAGGAAATCGCGCGCGTTGTCCCGGCCCTGTCCTATTCGCTCCTCGTTGTAGGAGTACCAGGATCCGCTCTTTTTGACGATGCCGTTCTCGACCGCCAAGTCGAGCACGCACCCCTCCTGGGAGATCCCCTGCCCGTAGAGCATGTCGAACTCCGCGGTCTTGAAGGGGGGCGACACCTTGTTCTTCACTACCTTGATCCGGGTGCGGTTTCCGTATATGTTGTCGCTCTTTTTGATAGCGTCGGACCGCCGCACGTCCAGCCGCACCGACGCGTAGAATTTAAGAGCGCGTCCGCCCGGCGTGGTCTCGGGATTTCCGAACATGACGCCGATCTTCTCGCGGAGCTGGTTGATAAATATGATGCAGCTGTTGGACTTGCTGACCGCTCCGGCGATTTTCCGCAGCGCCTGCGCCATCAGGCGCGCCTGCAGGCCGACATGAGAGTCTCCCATCTCGCCGTCGATCTCGGCCCGAGGCACCAGCGCCGCTACCGAGTCCACGACGATGATGTCCACCGCGCTGCTGCGTATGAGCGCGTCGGCTATCTCGAGCGCCTGCTCGCCGGTATCGGGCTGGGAAACGTAGAGATTTTCTATATCCACGCCCAGCGCCCGAGCGTACGCAGGATCCAGCGCGTGCTCGGCGTCGATGAAGGCCGCGACCCCGCCAAGCTTCTGCGCCTCGGCGATGATGTGCAGCGATACGGTGGTCTTTCCGGAGGACTCCGGCCCGAATATCTCGACGATGCGGCCCCGCGGTATGCCGCCCACTCCCAGCGCGATGTCAAGGCTCAGACACCCTGTCGGTATGACCGAAACATTCATAAGCTTGGCCGTCTCGCCCAGCTTCATGATGGAGCCTTTGCCAAACTGCTTTTCTATCTGCCCCAGCGCAAGCTCCAGGGCCTTTCCTTTCTCATCCATCGATACGCCCTCCCCGTTCTTGTATTATTCTAATATAAACACCATCTAAACGCAAACGTTTTTTCGCCTTTGTAGAAATTCTTTTTAGCGCCGCGCCCTTCACGCCTCCGCGTCCTGATCGCGTACGAGAGCCTCCCGCACCATGCGCAGCGCGATCTGGCAGGCCATGGTCCGGTTATAGTCCCTTTGTGTGCGCAGCGTCGCCTTCTCGACCGTCAGCCCGCGCTCGCTGTCAACCGCGATATAAATAAGTCCCACGGGTTTGTCGGCGCAGCCCCCTGTCGGCCCGGCGATGCCCGTAATAGCCGCCGCGTAGTCCGTGCCCGACCGCTGCCGCAGTCCCCGTGCCATGGCCCCGGCAGTCTCTTCGCTGACCGCGCCATGCCTGGCCAGAATGTCCGCGGGTACGCCCAGCCGCGCGGTCTTTGCTTCGTTCGAATAGGTCACAAATCCCTCGGTAAATACGCGCGACGCGCCGGGTACGTCGACTATCATCGAGCACAGCATGCCGCCCGTGCACGATTCGGCCGCCGACAGCGTACGCCCGCGAGCCGCCAGCATCTCCACCACGGCCTCGGGCAGGCTCTGGCCGCTTTCGCTGTATATATAGTCTCCCAGCCGCTCCCGTATGGCCGCGGCCACCGGCATGAGCAGCGCCTTGGGATCCTCGCCGCGGGCGGTGCGCGCCGTAATGCGCAGCGTCAGGTCTCCCGGCGCGGCATAGGGGGCGATCGTGGGATTGGTCTGCTCCTCGACAATGTCGCGGATCCGGTACTCGGCGTCCGACTCGCCGATGCCGGTCGCCTTGAGTACAACGGACGTGAGCACGTAGCCGCTGCGCTCCATGAGGTACGGGCGCACCGATTCCATGAACATCGGCTTCATCTCTCGGGGCGGGCCGGGCAGCACGATTATGGTTTTGCCGTCCTTCTCCAGTATGCAACCCGGCGCGGTTCCGTGCGGGTTGGGCAGTATGACGGCCCCCTCGGGGAACAGCGCCTGCTTGAGGTTGTTGGGCGACATCTGTCGGCCTCTGCTGCGGAAATACGACTCGATCCGGTCGAGCGTGGGCTGATCGGGCGCCATCGGAAGGCCCCAGTGCTCGGCGATCGTCTCCTTGGTGATGTCGTCCATCGTTGGCCCAAGTCCGCCTGTCGTTATTACGATGTCGGCCCGCGCGAGCGCGATATCTAGCGCCGTCCTGAGCCTGCCCGCGTTGTCCCCCACGACCGAATGCGCGTATACGTTGACGCCCAGCTCGGATAGCTCCCGGGACAGGAACTGCGCGTCGGTGTTGGTTATCTGCCCCATTAAAAGCTCGGTGCCTACCGATACTATTTCAGCGTTCATATCGTATCCCTGCCTCCCGCAAGAGCGTTCCTGTTGCGGATAAAATAATCGACTGTGGACCAGAGTGTGAATATAAGCGCGATATAGAGCGCCGCAGTTTCGAGCGGAAATGCCGTTATCGCGTTAAGTATCGGATCCCTTATGAGTATGAGTACGATGGCGGTGTCCTGGCTGATGGTCTTGGCTTTTCCAAGCCAGCTGGCGGAAATGACCCGGCCGTTCGCGGAGACCGCCACTATGCGCAGCCCGCTCACGAGAAGCTCCCGGCCGATGAGCACGATCGTGATGAGCACATGCACCGCGCCCCGCTGCGTGAGCGGGACGAGCGCGGCCAGCACGATGAGCTTGTCGGCGATAGGGTCGAATACCTTGCCGAAGTTCGAGACATGGTTCTGCCTGCGGGCGATCCATCCGTCCAGTACGTCGGTGATCGCGGCGATGAAAAAGAGAAGCGCCGCCCACAGATCATGGTAAGCGAACGGGGCAAGCAACGTGAAAAGAAAGAACGGAACCACAATGATCCTCGCGAGCGTGATCTTATTTGCCAGCGTCATGGGCATGTACTCCTATCCAGTCGTATTCCTCCACCGACTCTATCGCAACGCGTACGAACATGCCCGGCGACAGGGATTCGTCTGACCGGAAACGCACCGCGCTGTCGATGCCCGGAGCCTGGTACTCGGTCCGGCCCTCGTAGAGCCCCTCCCCGGTCACTGCCTCGACCAGAACCTCGTAGGTGCGTCCTATGTGACGCCGGTTCCACTGGCGCAGCACCCGCTGCTGCGCTTCCATCAGGCGGTCGAGCCGCTCGCGCTTGACCTTCGCGGAGACCTGGCCGCGCATCCGCGCGGCGGCGGTTCCGTCCTCGGGGCTATAGCGGAAAGCGCCCACATGGTCGAACGGATGATCCTCGACGAAGGAAACCAGCTCGCGAAACCGCGGCTCGGTTTCCCCCGGAAAGCCGACTATGTATGTGGTGCGCAGCGCGATATGCCTGTCAAGGCCCCGGAGCATCGCGTACATCGCCTCGATCCCGGCGCGGTCGCTCCTGCGGTTCATCGCGGACAGCACCGGATCGGATATGTGCTGCAGCGGTATGTCCAGGTACGCGCACAGCCGGGGCTCCGATTCAAGCAGCGCGGCAAGCTCCCGGTCTACAAGTTCCGGATAGGTGTACAGCACGCGTATCCACTTAAGCTCCCGTATGCCGCACAGCGCTAAAAGGAGCTCCGCGAGCGCGGGCTTTCCGCCGCGGTCCATGCCGTAGCGCGTCGTATCCTGGGCCGTGACTATGAGCTCGCGCACGCCCCGGGCCGCCAGGGCCTCCGCCTCGCCTATAAGCTCGTCCGCTGGTCGGCTGCGGTAGCGCCCGCGTATCGCGGGAATCGCGCAGTAGCTGCAGCGGTTGTCGCAGCCCTCGGCGATCTTTATGTATGCCATATGGGGCGGCATAGTCAGTACGCGCTGCGCACAGCCGATTACCGACGTATGAACCTCGGTGTCCACTATCTTCTCCCCGGCCAGCGTCCGCTCCACATAGCGCACGATGTCGGGGTACTGCGTCACGCCCAGCACGCAGTCGGCCTCGGGCAGATCGCGCCTGATTTCCTCCGGATACCGCTGGGACAGGCATCCTGAGACGATGAGGCGCGGACGCCGCCCAGACTTTTTATACTGGGCCATCTCGAGTATCGTATCGACGGCCTCCGTTTTGGCGTCGGTAATGAACCCGCATGTATTAACGAGTATGACGTCGGCCTCCCCGGGGGTACCCACCGCCCGGCATCCGGCCTGTGTGAGCGACCAGAGCATCGCCTCGGCGTCCACCTGGTTTTTCGGGCAGCCCAGCGATACGAGATAGATATTACAGTTCATCGGCGTGATCCGTTCCGTTCACGATGGCAAGGCTCTCCATCTTGGACCTGAGTATCGGGCGCGGCTTGCTCCCGTCGGCCGGCCCTACGATACCCAGCTGCTCCATCTCATCGACCAGCCGCGCCGCGCGCGCGTATCCGACCCGCAGTCGGCGCTGCATCATCGATATCGACGCCTGCCCCTGCTCATGGACCACCTCGATGGCGTCGGTTATGAGCTCGTCGAGTCCCTGCGGGCCCATATCCTCGCCCTCGCCCGACACCTCACTTGAAAAGCTCTCGAGGTTCTTTATAATTTCCTCGTCGTATTCGGACTCTTCCTGCGCGCCCCGTATGAATGAAACGATGCTCTCAACCTCCGGCTCGTCCACAAACGCGCCCTGCACGCGGACAGGCTTCGGGCTGCTGCTGGGGTGGAAAAGCATGTCGCCGCGCCCCAGCAGTTTCTCCGCGCCTCCCATATCCAGTATGGTGCGCGAATCGGTCTGCGAATACACGGCAAAAGCGATCCGGGAGGGTATATTCGCCTTAATGACGCCGGTAATGACGTCCACTGACGGGCGCTGCGTCGCGATGACAAGATGCATTCCCGCGGCGCGGGCCATCTGCGCCAGACGGCAGATCGCGTCCTCGACCTCGGCGGGCGCTACCACCATAAGGTCGGCCAGCTCGTCGATGATTATGACTATCTGCGGCAGAGGCTCCTCGCCCGCCTCCTCGGCCAGCTGGTTGTACCGCGTCAGATCCCGGGCTTTTTTCTCCGCGAAGAGCTGATAGCGCCGCGTCATTTCCTGCACGGCCCAGTTGAGGGCGCCAGCCGCCTTCTTGGGGTCGGTGACCACCGGTATGAGCAGATGGGGGATGCCGTTGTACACGCTCAGCTCGACCACCTTGGGATCCACCATTATGAGGCGCACCTCGTCGGGGCGGGCCTTGTAGAGGAGACTGACTATGAGGCAGTTGATGCACACGCTCTTTCCCGATCCGGTAGCGCCCGCGATCATGAGGTGGGGCATTTTCGCAAGATCGGTGACGATGTTCTTCCCGGCGATGTCCTTACCCAGGCATACAGTTATCTTCGAGCCCGACTGCGTAAATGCGCTGCTCTCGATCACGTCACGCAGGAACACCGTCGATATGTCGGAGTTCGCGATCTCGATGCCAATGGCCGCCTTGCCGGGTATCGGCGCTTCGATGCGCACGCCCCGGGCGGCCATATTGAGCGCGATGTCGTTTGAAAGATTGACGATCCGGCTAATCTTGACTCCCGGAGCGGGCTGCAGCTCGTAGCGGGTGATCGCCGGGCCGCGGCTTATTTGTATGACCTTGGCCGTGATGCCGAAGCTTAAAAGCGTATCCTCGAGCTTGCGCGCGTTTTCGAGGTAATCGTCCCGTGAGCCGCGCGCGCCCGGCGTTGCGGTGTGCAGCAGCTCTATGGGCGGAAATACGTATTCGCGCGGCGGGGGCGCGGCGACGCTGATATCGACAGGCTCCACCTTCCCCTGGGTCGCGGTCCGGGGCCTCTTCTCAGGCTCGGTATCGGGCAGTATCTTGATCTGCTCGTAGCGCTCCTCGTGCGCGGGCGCTTCGCTCCGGCGATAGGGACGCAGGAAGTCCGGAATATCGCTGGGGGTCGCCTCGGGCTCGGGGGCCGGGCCGCCCGCGCGCGCGGCGTCCAGCTCGTGATCCACGATCCGGGGCGGCTCGCCGCTGAAAACCGACGAATCTATGAGCCTCAAGTCGGCTGCTTGCCTGCCGCGGGCGGGCTTGTCCAGATCCTCTACGTACAGCGACCGGGCGCGGTAATCCCGCGCTGTCGC
>JAAYXU010000222.1 GCA_012515725.1 Clostridiales bacterium
AGAAAAAAACCCTTTTATACAGTTAATATTGCGAACACAAATCTGGATGTGAGTCTGTGCCTTGAATCCAGCGCCTTTATAAACTGGATCACCTTCCTGAAAAAGCCCCCTGACCGTATCGTAGCTTTCTGATCCAAGGTTCTCATCAATAACCTGTCCGCCGGCATCCCAACCAGTCATAATTGTTTTTACTCGGTCTTAAGAATTCGTTTCCAAACAAAACGGCTTCCTTTGTCGTCTGGTCGCAACCATGGAAGCCGAATACAAACGCAGGAAGCCTGGAATACATACTACCCCTCTTTCAGGTTCCCGTTTTCATCATACGCGCTTAGCCTTGATAGAAAATCGCGAGCCATTTGCGGATTACCTTCCATCTGTGCTACCGTTTCTTTCATAGCCCTTTCCATACGGGCTGTTATCTGATCCGGCGTTTCGCAGCGATTATAGTGTCTCCTATCTCTTCTGCGGCGTACTACCGCTGCATTCACAGTCATTTTTCCACACACCTTTCCCATCATGAACCTCCTGCATCATCTTATGACACAGTATGCCCATGATTGTTCACATCAAAAGCAGTCCCATACACATAGGCTGAACGCTCCTTTATAATACCACTTGCAAATATGTCGGTAAACATACTTATCCACAAAATTATCCACGATTTGACTATTGTTGAAAGCATTACTGCGGGGCGGAAGCCCGCCCCGCATTCTAATTCGGTCAGTAGAATTTCTTTTCGTCCATCGCAGCCTGTACCGAGACCAGCGTCTCTCCAAAGCGCTGGAAGTGCACTACCTCCCGCATCCGCAGGAAGCGGAGCGCGTCGATGACGTCCGGGTCGTCGGCCATACGAATCAGGTATTCGTATGTAGCACGGGCCTTTTCCTCGGCGGCCAGATCCTCGTGCAGGTTTGCGATTACCTCGTCCTTGGACTGGAAATAGGCGGCGGTGAAGGGAACGCCCTCTGCGTTGCCCATCCAAACGCCCTTTCCATGGTCGGCAAAGTACCCTCCCGCCCCAGCGGCCTTGATCTGCTCGGGCGTCGCGTTTTTCATCAGCTGCCGTACCATCGACCCCACCATTTCAAAGTGGGCGAGCTCTTCGGTACCGATATCGTTAAGCACCGCCTTGGATTCGTTGGTCGGCATCGCAAACCGCTGCGAAAGGTAGCGCATAGAAGCGGCGCTCTCACCGTCCGGGCCTCCGTACTGGGTAATGATCAGAAGAGCCATGCGGGGATCGGTCTTCGTAATGCGCACAGGGTATTCCAGTGATTTCTGATAGATCCACATCGCCTATACCTCCTCATGCCATTTCCCAGGGCCACGGACTCATGTTCCATCGCCACTTGTCGGGACTGGGGCTGTAGCCGAATCCCAGCAGCGGTCCGTACCTGGCCTCGTAGGCGTGTTTGAGTTCCATGAGCTGGGCCGAGTGCCGGTTGAAGCACATGAGCGCCTGCTCGTCCCACGGATGCGTGTCGAGATAAAGATTTAGCTCCACTCCGGTAAAAACCTCGGCCATCAGCGCTTCCAGCGCAGCGGCTTGTTCCGCGCTCATGGCATCACACCGCCTTTTTTATAGTCCCAGCGTCCCGCGCTCAGCAGCGACGGGAATATGGAACCTCGCTTCAGTCCCTCCACGGGGGAAAGCGGCTGCTCCCAGCACTGATAGGGAACGCAGGCCTGCGCCAGCCGCGGCGTGAAGGCCGGTCCGCAGTTGCGTTTTATATCTATATCGTTCAATATAGTCACTCCTTACGCTTCATGTAAAGGGTTATACCCGGTAACAGTATATGACCGGGCAGGGGGGATTGTCCGTACAGGGGGGATTGTCCGTACAGGCGGGATGGGCGGATGTTCATACCCGCGCGCTCTTATGGTATAATAAGGGTAAACGGACGGAGGGTATAATGGAGCGCAAGAAACTTGGGATCCGGGGAATGACGTGCACAGCCTGCGCCGCTGCAATCGAGCGAAGCGTCGCGAAGGTGCCGGGCGTCGCGCGGGCCGCCGTGAACTTCGCGACAGAAAAAATGGACGTCACATACGATGAGAGCAGGACAGGGCTCGACGCGATCGGCAAAGCCGTGGAATCCGCCGGGTACGCGCTGCGGGAGTCCCGCTCCGACGCGCCGCCCGCCGACGACGGGCAGCTCCGGGGCCTGCGCGGCCGACTCATCGCGTCGCTCCTCTTTTCGGTCCCGGTATTCTATCTGGCGATGGGGCCGATGATAGGACTGCCGATACCGGGCGCGCTGTCGGGCGAGCGGGGCGCGCTTCTGATGGCGCTCACGCAGTTCATGCTCATGATCCCGGTACTCTACGTGAACGCGGAAATATACCGCTCGGGGACGCGCGCGCTGCTGCGGCGCGCTCCCACGATGGATACGCTGGTGGCGATGGGCACGGCCGCCGCGGTCGGATACGGCGTTTACATACTCTTTGCGGCGGCGTCCGCCTATACGGCGGGAGACTTCGACGGCGCGGCCCACTACGCGCACGCGCTGTACTTCGAGTCGGCGGCGATCATACTGACGCTGGTCACGCTGGGCAAGTTCCTGGAGACGCGGGCAAAGGGCCGCACTTCGGGCGCTATCCGCGAGCTCATGGAGCTCGCGCCCGACCAGGCCATCGTGCTGCGCGGCGGCGGTCAGGAGACGATCGCGGCCCGCGATATACGGGTCGGCGACCGTCTCCTCGTAAAACCCGGGGCCCGCGTGCCTGTCGACGGGCAGATCGTGTCGGGCCGCACCGCGGTCGACGAGTCGATGCTGACCGGCGAACCGATTCCGGTGGAGAAGGGGCCCGGCGATCAGGTGACGGGCGGCAGTCTCAACGGCCCCGGCGCGTTCGAGATGGAGGCCGTCCGGGTAGGGGAGGACACGACGCTCTCGCGCATCGTCGCGATGGTGGAGGACGCGCAGGCGACCCGCGCGCCGATTGCGCGAATGGCCGACCGGATCAGCGCCTACTTTGTGCCCGGCGTGCTTATCGCGGCGCTCATCGCTCTGGCGGTCTGGCTCATAGCGGGCAGCGGGCTTGAATTCGCGCTGACCCGCGCCATTACGGTGCTGGTCATATCCTGCCCCTGCGCGCTGGGACTCGCCACGCCCACCGCGGTCATGGTGGGAACCGGGCAGGGCGCGCTGCGCGGCGTGCTCATAAAGACCGGAGAGGCGCTGGAAACGACGCACCGCGCCACGGCCGTCGTGTTCGACAAGACCGGCACGCTGACCCGCGGGCGGCCCTCGGTGACCGACGTACTGCCCGCCCGGGGGACCGACGAGGCGGAGCTTTTATCCCTGGCGGCGGCTGTCGAGCGCCTGTCGGAGCATCCGCTCAGCGCGGCCGTTGTGGAAAAGGCAGAGGAAGCGGGCGCGCCTCATATGCCCGCGGAGGACTTTGAGGCGCTGCCCGGCAGGGGCGTGCGGGCCATCGCGGCGGGCCGGACGGTACTCATCGGGAACCGCGATCTGATGGAGGAGCGGGGCATCGATACATCGGGCATCGGAGACACGCTGGATAGGCTGTCCGATCAGGGCAAGACGCCGCTCATCGCGGCCGCTGACGGCAGGCTGCTTGGTATACTGGCCGCGGCCGATACGCCCAAGCCCGAGAGCAGGGACGTTATCGCGCACCTTAATGGCATGGGGCTTCAGGTCATACTGCTAACAGGGGACAATCCGCGCACCGCCCAGGCGATCGGCCGCGAGCTGGGCATCGGCCGTATCATCGCGGGCGTGCTGCCCGGACAGAAGGCCGACATGATCGCGTCGCTTCAGCGGCAGGGGGAAACGGTGCTCATGGTGGGCGACGGCATCAACGACGCGGTGGCGCTGACCCGCGCCGACGTGGGCGTGTCGGTGGGGACCGGGGCCGACGTCGCGATGGAGTCGGCGGACGTGGTACTGTCGGGCGCAAGCCTGTGGGGGCTGGTGACGGCGCTCGAACTTAGCCGGGCCACACTGCGCACGATCCGGCAAAATCTGTTCTGGGCGCTCTTTTATAATACGCTGGGCATACCGATCGCGGCGGGCGTGCTTTACCCGGCGCTGGGCTTAACGCTGAATCCGATGATCGCCGCAGCGGCGATGAGCCTTTCGTCGGTGTCGGTGGTGGGCAACGCGCTGCGCCTGCGGCGCTTCAAAACAGCCGCCGACCGGCTAAGGAAGCAGGACGGCAGCTGCCCGGCCGCGTGTGAAACTGCCAAAACAGAAAGGCGTGAAAATATGAAACGTACGATAACGATCGAGGGTATGAGCTGCGGCCACTGCTCGGCGCGGGTTCAAAAGGCGCTGTCGGCCCTTCCGGGGGTCGAGTCGGCTGACGTGAGCCACGAGGACAAACGAGCCGTCGTAACGCTCGCGGGGCCGGTCAGCGACGAGACGCTCCGCGCCGCCGTGGCGGACGCGGGCTACGAGGCGACGCTCATCGAGCGGGACTGACTAAGCGTCGTCCTCCGGCTCCTGCTTTGCGCACTGCGCGCTCAAATGACAGTACGCGCAGTTGCCGGGGCAGCCCTTGCTCCGTCGCATGTTGACGACGGTACGATAGAGCGCCAGCGCGAACGCGGCCGCCACGGCCGCGAATATGATCCATGCCCAAAATCCCATGCCCGCACCTCCTCAGGCGGCCGCC
>JAAYXU010000223.1 GCA_012515725.1 Clostridiales bacterium
AGCTCGTGTGGATCGAGGAGAGCTGGCAGAGCCCCGACGCGCGGGTTTTCAGCTACGGTACGAGGCGGCTGTACGACACGGTCTACGACCACCTGGTTCATGGCGCGCCGCTGGTGGTGACGCCCGAGCAGGTCAGGCAGCAGCTTGCGGTCATCGCCGCCTGCCACGCGCAGAACCCGCTGCCGCCCATGAACACGAAGGAGCGGTAAGGAGGGTATTCCATGTATCGAATTGGCATCATCGGCACTGAGAACAGCCACGCGATGGCTTTCTCCAAGTACCTCAATCTGCCCGATCCGACTACCGGAGCGTTCGCGGTTCCCGACGCGCGGGTGACGATGGTAATGGGGCCTGACGCCGAGAGCGCGCGCGGTGTTATGCAGGAGGCCCGCGTCCCGGTGTGCGCAGCAGACCCCGCGGATTTCCTGGGGCAGGTCGACGCTATGATGATCACATCCCGGCGCGGTAGCGTACATGCCCGCTACGCGATGCCTTTTATCGAGGCGGGTATCCCGCTGTTCGTTGACAAGCCCTTTACAAGCGATCCCGGCGAAGCGGCGGAGCTCATCGCCGCTGTAAAGCGCCGCGGCACGCCCATCATGGGCGGCTCGAGCCTCAAATTCGCCGCCGACACGCTCGCGCTGCGCGATACAGCGCGGGAACTGGCGGCCAAAGAGGAGCTGCTTTCCGCGTCGCTGCGCTACGCCGCCGATCCGGACAGCGAGTACGACGGTTTCTACTTCTATGCGTCACACCTTGTAGAAATAGCGCTGGCAGTGTTCGGAAGTGACGCAAAAGCGGTGATGGCATCGGTCGTCAGGGGCAACGTGACGGCGCTGGTCGAGTTCCCTTGTTGCGGCGTCTCGCTGCATTTTATGCACAGTTCCTATATCTGCGAAGGCTCGCTCTACTCTAAGAAAGATACTCTTACGAAGACGATCAGCCTGGCGAATATATACGAGCAGGAAGTCAATCACTTCATAAGGATGCTGCGCACGGGGGAGCCGCCCCAGCCTCCGGAAGCCCTCGTGCTGCCGGTGCGTATCATCGACGCGATTCTCGAATCGATAAAAACCGGACAGCGGATCGCGCTATAGCCGGGCAAGGCACAGAGATTCATTACAGGCCGGAGCGAAACGCTTCGGCCTTTTACGCGTGCGGTAACAGGAAGCGGCGGGCGGGCATAAGCTGATGTATCCAAGCTGAGAGGTGATTCATGTGCCATGCCCACCCAATACGGTTTCCTATACCATCCGGCAGGGCGATACCCTTTACGCGCTGGCCGCGCAGTATAATACCACGGTTCCGGCGATTGTTTCCGCCAACCCCGGTATCGACCCGCAACGCCTGACGGTAGGCCAGGAAATCTGCATCCCGCAGCAGGCGGTTTACCCGCCCTGTCCTGAGGGCAACTATTACACCATCCGGGCAGGAGATACGCTCTACGCGATCGCCCGGCAGTTCAATGTATCGCTGGATGATCTGCTGGAAGCCAACCCCGGCATCGAGCCTTTCCAGCTCCAGGTTGGGCAGGTCATCTGTATACCGGTCGCAACACCGCCCGCAGCCTGTCCCGAGGGATATACGCAGCACACCGTAGTCGCGGGCGATACGTTCTTCGCGCTGGCGCAGCGGTACGGCGTGACGGTCGACGCGATACGCGCAGCTAACCCGAACGTCAACCCGAACGCGCTGCTCATTGGCCAGACGCTGTGCATACCGCCCGCTGGTGGGAACGGCGGCGTCTGCCCCGAGGGATACAGTGAGCACATCGTTGCCGCGGGCGATACGCTTTTCCGTCTGGCGCAGCAGTACGGCGTAACCGTTGACGCGATCCGCGCCGCCAACCCCGGTATCATAGATACGGGGCTTCAGATAGGGAGAAGGCTGTGTATACCGCCCGCTGACGGGAACGGCGGTGCCTGCCCCGAGGGATACAGGGTGCATACCGTAGCCGCGGGCGACACGTACTTTGCGCTGGCGCAGCGGTACGGCGTGACGGTCGACGCGATACGCGCCGCCAACCCGAACGTCAACCCCAACGCGCTGCGCATCGGCCAGACGCTGTGCATACCGCCCGCTGGTGGGAACGGCGGTGCCTGCCCCGAGGGATACAGGGTGCATACCGTAGCCGCGGGCGACACGTACTTTGCGCTGGCGCAGCGGTACGGC
>JAAYXU010000224.1 GCA_012515725.1 Clostridiales bacterium
GCAGGGCGAATCGATACCCGGGATCGCACATGCCGTAACCATCGCAAAGGAGGGCATGCAGTGATAGAGTACGTAAGAGTATTTTTAACGGGCGGCATCATATGTGTACTGGGGCAGCTCATCATCGATCTGACAAAGATGACTCCAGCCCGTCTGCTGGTGCTGCTCGTAACATCGGGCGTGGCGCTGGGCCTTCTGGGCTGGTATGAGCCGATCGTCGAGTTTGGGCAGGCCGGGGCCACGGTTCCGCTTCTCGGGTTCGGGTACGCGCTGGCCAAGGGCGTCATGAAGAGCATCGACGAGAACGGATGGATCGGGATTTTCCTGGGAGGCATATCCGCGACTGCCGGCGGCGTCGCCGCGGCGCTGTTTTTCGGATACCTGAACGCGCTCATATTCCGCTCCAGGACGAAGAATTAGCTCATTATCCTCCGGTTCTCACGAGCAGCGTACCGCTGCGCGCGCGTAGGGTTTCATACGCGTCGCGCAAAGCCTGCAGCGGCGCGTCCTCCCTGGCTAGAAGCGCGCGGAGCGCTGCTATATCCTGTTCGAGCAGCTTGCGGTCGCTGTCCAGCAGCACGTAGTCTGAATCGCTCATCTTCCGCTCGACCGATTCAATGAGCGCCTCGCTGTCCAGTCGAAGCGCATCCATGTGCTGCGTGTTCTCATACCATTCGAGCGTATGCTTCTCGCAATAGAACTCGTGATACCGATCGTTCTCAGCCGTAAACTCCGGATCGGACACGAGCGCGTACTCTTTGAACACGTTGGGGACGTACTTGAGGAGATCAGCGTCCTTGAGACGCATGAGCGGTGAGTCGTCGGGCAGTGTCACGATCACGCGCTGCTCCAGCCCTTCGGCGGGGCAGTATGCGGCCGCGAGCTTTCCGCTTTCGGCGCAGTATTCCATATATCGGTGCGCGTCGCACTCCCAGACGGGCTCGGTCCCCGATACGAAATAATCGGTCGTCGTCGCTCCAGCCTCCCGGCAGGCGTCGGTCGCAAGTCTCCCCGATATCGTGCAGACCTCGGCCCTTATCAGACCCATCTCCTCGGCGGTCGCGCTGTGGATAGGTCTGTCGGTGAGGTCTTTCTCCTTGTGTATCCTTTCCATGAAAGCCTTCCAGAGAGGCGCTGCGTCGCGGCCTCCCTGCGCTCTGGCGTACAGAGGATCGTAGTGATCACTTCCAATCCAAACAGACGCCGAGTAATACGCGGTAAAGCCCGCGAAAAAAACGCCGCGCTGCTCACTGTTGGTACCGGTCTTGCCGCCCACCGTAATGCCGTCGATAGCGGCGCGTCCGCCGGTACCGTTTCGCACGGCATCGGTCAGAAGATTGACCAGCAGCCAGGAGGTGGCGGGCTTGAATACCTGCCGCTTTATCCGGATCTCGTTGGTATCGATCAGCACCGCGCCGTGGCTGTCCACGACCTTCGTGAAGGAAAATGGCTCGCTGTAGGCTCCGTTGTTGGCGATTGCCCCGTATGCCGCTGCCATTTCGAGCGGCGTGATGCCGGTCGTGCCGAGCGCAAGCCCCGATCCGGTCTTGCTGATGGGCGACTTGACGCCCAGGCTCACCAGATAGTTGTACGCCTCATTAAGCGTCACGCCTGTGAGCAGTAGGCGCGCCGCAGAGTTGTTGATTGACTCGATGATCGATTCGCGCAGCGTGATCGTGCCCGTGAATCCGCCTCCCCCGTAGTTGCTGGGATACCCCTGTTCGGTCGCCCAGCCCTCTATCGCAAGCGGTATGTTATACAGGATCGAGGCTGGGGAGTACCCGATATCCAGAGCGGGGCCGTATATCGTAAGCGGTTTAATAGAGGAACCCACATCCATCGTGGATTGATAGGCCCGGTTGAACGACTTTTTCGTCGTGGGCTGATAGCGCCCCCCGACCATGGCCTTGATTTCACCGGTATGGTAGTCGTATACGACCGCCGCGGCCTGAGGCTGCGCAATCTGCTGCGTGGTTCCGTCGGGATTAAGCACCACCACCGAAGAATCCTTCTCATTGGCCATTTCGGGATAGTCGGGCCAGTTGTAGATCGTATCCTCGAGAGACAGCTGTATCTCGGGATCCACGGTCGTATATATCTTGTAGCCCGAGGTGCGCAGCTCGTTTTCGATGATGTTGCGGTTCGTGCTGTTATCGACCAGCTTCCTCTGTGTCAGAAGATGGGTAACCACGTCGTATATGACATACTCTACGAAGTAAGGCATGTCGTACATCTGCTTAACCGGGCTTTGCTCGAGTATGTGCACCTTTTCGCCCAGCGCGCGCTCGTACTGCTCCTCGTTGATAAAGCCATTCGCATACATATGAAGCAGCACCGAATTGGTACGCTTGTCGGTAAGCTCCATGTTCTTTCTCGAATACGTATTAAGCCGCGGGTTGTACGCGTAGGGGCTCTGCGGAATACCCGCCAGCATCGCGCACTCGCGCAGCGTCAGCTCCGAGAGTTCCTTGCCGAAGTAGTCCTGCGCCGCGGCCTTCACGCCGTAGTTCGAGCCGCCAAGCGGCACGGTATTAAGGTACGCCTCCAGTATCTGCTCCTTCTTGTACTGCTTTTCGAGTTGTATGGCCAGATAGGCTTCCTGCAGCTTGCGCTTGTATGTCTGCTCGGAAGAGAGCAGCCTCATCTTTATAAGCTGCGTCGTAATGGTGCTGCCGCCCTGGGTCGAGCCTGTCCGCAGATTGCTGAACAGCGAGCCGATGATCCGCTTTAGGTCGATGCCGTTGTGCGAATAGAAGCGTACGTCCTCTATGGCGATAATAGCATCCTGCAGCATCTGCGGTATCTCGTCGAGCTTCGCCCACATCCGGTTCTCTAGTCCCGTAAAGGTGGTGATAAGATTGCCGTTAGCGTCATATATAAAGGATGTCTCAGCCTGATCCTCTATCTTTGATATATCGAGTACCGGGGTCGTATCCACATATGCCTTCGCGACGCCGATGACGGCGCCCAGCCCCGAGAGACCCAGTATCAGCGTCAGCAGTATCGCGAACTTTCCTGTAGTGATGACGACGGCCAGCAGCGCGTTGCGCTTCCTGGGCCGGGGGCAGAATATTGAAACGGGACGTCGAACGGCGGGCGTTCCGTGCGCGCCGCCCACAGACGGCGTCTCACGGCGCGAAAAATGGGAGCGAACGCCCGCAATGAGACTCTGTACCGACAGGCGGCTCTGCACCCGCGAGCGGCCCGGCACGGCAGACGCGGCGGTGCGGACCCGCGGAGCGGTTAGCTCGCTGCGCCTCATCACTTGGGGCCGGGAACGGCGAAAAAGCCCCGCGATCCCGGTCAGCGCGCGCTTCGCGGCGTTTCCCGCCCGGGCGATGAATTTTTCAATCCGATCCATGTGACACCTCCCAGCCCATCATGCATATTATAGTATAGTATAGTTGATTGTTCAAACCATTAAAAGAAGTTTTAAATTCCATGAATACCACGTTGCCAATGTATGTTTTTTAAGGAAGCGGGGATCAGGATGCGCATGTCCATCGGAATAAGGCGCTGGCGGCGCAGGCTGCTGACTGTACTCATACTGCTTGTGGCAGCCTGCGTCGCGGCATACATTCTCCTGGACATCAACCTGCGGCCGGTTATACTCGCGATGGCGGAGGCCAAGGTTCGCGCGATCGCTATTAACGCCATTAACGACGCGGTCGTAGAGGTCATGAACGGGGAGCTCCGGTATACCGACCTCATCAACATCGTGCAGGACAGTACCGGCAGCGTCACGATGATACAGGCCAATACGATCCGCATGAACGAGCTGGCCGCAAGTACCGCGCTCATGGCGCAGGAAAACATCGAGCGCATCGGCGAACAGGGTATCGCGATCCCCGCGGGCTCGGCCCTCGGAGGAGAGCTTCTTGCCGGACGCGGCCCCAACATCCGCGTCAGGATCATACCAGTCGGCTCGGTCACCACCGAGTTCGTCACCGAATTCGAGTCAGCGGGCATCAATCAGACCCGCCACAAAATTTTTCTGACGGCCCAGGCTAACATACGCATCGTTATCCCCACCAGCAGCAGCCGGGTCATAGTCGAGTCGCACGTACCCATCGCCGAATCCATCATCGTCGGATCGGTACCCCAGAGCTTCGTGCAGATACCCGAGGACGATATCGCCAATATCATACCTGAGACAGGTTCGGATTGAGGGGTGTAGTGCTCCAGGGCGAATTCATTTACTATACATAATTTAACATATTCCATATAACACCAAAAGGAAGTTAAGAAGGAGGTGTCGAAAAAGATAACGA
>JAAYXU010000225.1 GCA_012515725.1 Clostridiales bacterium
CCCGAAGCCATTCGGGCATTTCGCGGCTGTGCTTGTGGCCCTCATCGTAAAAGGACTTCGAGTTTCCCGACGGACCGAACCGGATCCGCTCACTCATCCCTGTTTTCCTCCGTTTTGTATACGATTTTTCGTTTTAGAAGCGCCCGTTCCGCGTGCCGAACGAACCTCGTCCATGCCATTTCCCGTGCCGACAGGGGACTGACGAGAACAGTAAAGAAACCCGCCGCGTTGCCACCCAGTATGTCGGTAAACAGTTGGTCGCCCACCACCGCGCACCGCTCACGCGGCACCTGAAGCCGACCCTGAGCGCGCCTGAAGCCTCCGGGGAACGGTTTCCCGGCGCTCCATATGCACATAACGCCCACCATTTCACATACACTGCGCGCGCGCGGCCCGTGTCCGTTCGTCAGAACGCAGATCTTTAGCCCCGCTCGGCGAATGCGGCCGATCCATGCAAGCGTATCGCCGTCGACGGTCCTGCTACCCCACGGCAGAAGCGTGTTGTCTAGATCCAGTATCAGCGCTTCGATCCCTCGCCGCCTGAGCTCCTCCGCGTCCAAATCGGTGAGCCGCTCCCGCTCCAGAGCGGGCCTTAATAAATCCCTCATGTGTGCCGCTGTTCCGTCCGTCTCCATCCGGCCAAGACGAGCGCAGCCCGTCTATTCCGCTGGAAATTTCTAAATCAGTGTACAGGATTCGGCGGAGGATGTCAATCGGAAGCGGCAGACCGGCAGGCGGCTCCTGATTGCCTTTAATCCGGTGAAAGCAGGACAAAAGGACTTCAAATTCGCGGAATCTGATTATCTATATCATTTTGCATGGATGGTATATTTCCCCACAGGCTGGACATTTATATTCGATGCTTATTTTTTTTATGTATACCTGGACACCAGCATACCATTGCCGCATTTAGGACAGACGACTTCCTGCATACGAATGAGCTGCACAGCAAGCTCTCTTGTTAATCCCGTATTGCTCGACATCGCAATCTCCCTTTCGCCGAGTATGCTAAACCATACATACAATAGGTATACCTGCTGAGCGAAAGCTGCGGTTTGCTTCGCTTTTATCCCACTCCCCGCTCCTCCACGAGCGGGGTAAGCTTCCCCCGGTAGAAGAGCGTCAGGAAATGAAGCGGCCGGGTGAGACAAACATAGAGGAGCCGCGCGTGAAGCGCGTCGTCGGGCCAGACCTCTTCCCCGGCGTTGGCGATGATCACCGCGTCGAATTCAAGTCCCTTTACGAGATGAGCCGGAAGTACCATGGCCCCTCCCTCGTAACGGGTATCGGTGTCAGTTAGCAGGCGTATTGGAAATGGCAGCCTTTCGGACAGCTTCGCGTGCAGCTTTGCCGCCCTGTCAGGCATTTTCTCTATGACAGCTATGGTCTTTGCGCCCGACTCCCGCAGCCGGACGATTTCCTCGGCGATGCCGGAGGCGTCCGGGCCTTTCCGCTCCAGCACGCGGGGCGCGGCGCCGTGGCGAAGCACCGGGCGCGCGGCCTTTTGTCCGGGAAATGGATGCCGCGCGGCGACGCGGCCCGCGAACGACATGATTTCCACTGTATTGCGGTAGCTTGTGATAAGCTCGAAGTGCTCGCATCCGCCCGGTCCGAAAACGCGTCCCGTTTCCCACCAGTCGGTCACGCCCCGGTAGCTGTGGATGCCCTGCGCGAGATCCCCCACGATCGTGAAGGATGCGTTATGGCAGACGTCCATCAGCATATCGAACATGAACGGAGAAAAGTCCTGTGCCTCATCGATCACAGTATGGTGAATATCCAGCCGCTCCGCATGCCCAAGCATCGACTTTTGCAGCAGCATGAGCGCGGGCAGATCGTCGCTGCGGAGCCATCCGCTGTCCATCGTCCGCAGACTGTACCGGCACACCAGCCTCCAAAGCCGGGGCGATACGCCATCAGGAAGCGCGAACAGCGGCTCCTCCGACAGAAATTCGCGGTAACGCTGTAATAGATCGAGTCGGGGCCAGCCTTTAAAATAAGCGGGCAGCGCCGCGTCGTGAAGCGCCTTAAGCTCTGCCAGGCGTTCGTCCCGCGCCGCGTATATGCGCGTCATGCGCTGCTGGCGCAGTGGCGAGTTGGCTGGCATCGCCTCGCGCAGCAGATTGACTCTCTTTCGGGTTTCCTCCTCGATCCGGCCTGCGATCCTTTCGCGCGCCTGACGCAGCCGTTCTTTAAGGAGCTTTTTGAGCTCCCGGCCGCGCGCCGCCAGCGGGAAAGGCGACAGATGACCGATGAAAAGCCCGACAACCTCGTCCCGGCTGCATACCAGGGTCCCACCCAGCGTGAAAGCGTCAGCGGGCACGATGCGCCGGGCCAGCGTGTCGATATAGCGCGTCAGGCACTGCTTAAAAAGAAGGGAACCTTTGAAACCGGCGGCTTCGCCGACATCGCGTTTTACCTCTTCTCCAGCCGAGAGCAGCGCAAGTAGAGCGGCGCTGTCGTCGACCGGAGGAAGCGTCATTCCGCACAGCCTTTCGCACAGTCCGTGATAGGTGGTCTGTATGACGTCCTCTACGCCCAGCTCGGGTAGAACCTCGGATATATAGTTGAGAAACAATGGATTCGGTGCAAGCACCATCAGGTTCCGTGGCGCCATCGTATCCTGGCATGTGTACAGAAGCCAAGTTATGCGGTGGAGCGCGACCGTAGTCTTCCCCGCCCCGGCCACGCCCTGTACGATCATGGGCCGCCGGGGATTGTAGCGGAGTATCGCGTTCTGCTCGGCCTGTATTGTGGTAACGATGTCCCGTAGGCGCGCGTCGGCGTGGTCGCTGAGCACGGCGTTGAGGTATTCGTCCTGGCTGATGATGTCGGCCTCGATGACCGAGCGGAGCGTTCCGTCCTCGATAGAAAAAATTCGCTTGCGGCGCAGGTCGCCGCGGACAGCTCCCTCGGGCGAGGGATACTCAGCCCGCCCCACCTGACCTGTGTAGTAGAGGTTTGCCACGGCGCTGCGCCAGTCGATGACGACCGGCATATGGGTTTCGTGATCGCCCACGCCCCACTTGCCGATGTAGCATACCATTGCTTTTCCGCCGTCGGGCGTAAAGTCAACGCGCGCGAAATAGGGCTTGTGCATCGCCCGGGTCAGGTTCCC
>JAAYXU010000226.1 GCA_012515725.1 Clostridiales bacterium
CACAAAGGTACCAAAGAAATCTAGATGTTTCAAGTCGGCCCTATAAATAAAGCCGGAGAACCGCCTACGCCTCCGCGTGGCTGAGCGTCTGCCGGGCTGGCGCGTCCAGCTCCGCGGCCATATCGCGCACGAGTCCCTCGGCCATCATGGTGCCCGCAGCGGCGACCGACGCCATCGCGGCCATCTTCGCCTGCGTGAGCAGCGAGTGCTCCATATGCCTTGATTTGGTCAGACGCCGCGGCCGGTCCAGCAGACCCGATGCGCGGCGCGCCGCCCTGTAATCGCGTATGTAGGAGCCGAGGCTGAATTTCTTTGTGTACAGACTCCAAAAGAGGTGGTTATACCAAAGGGCAACTCCCGCGAAATCCACATAACCGGTGATGTCCGACCACGGATGCAGCCCTCTATCGGGCGTTCCGGCAAGCTCATGGGTAAGGTACGCGTCCAGATCCAGTTCGATGCGCCGATGCCGAAGCGGGTTCCCCGTCAGCGTCTCGATCCGGGCATGAACGCTCTCGTCTACCGCGTGATGATTGAGAAATCCGCAAACATAGGAAAAAACGCTTTCTAGGCGTCGGCCGCTCAACTTTTCAAGATACTCCCGGCTCAGTCTGGCCAGTGTTTCAACCGGCTGGCTGTGGAGCATTTTCGCATGGTACACCGCGCCCCTTTGCCCGCGAAGGAACTGCGTAGGCCGGAAATATAAGAGGTCCGCGCCCAGCGCACCCAAGCGATAGCTCGCGGCGTTGCGCCTGATGATCGCGGCCGCGATATTCCCATCGAGTCTGCGGAGCATCCTTTCCGCGCATATCCTGTGAGCCCAGTAATTAGGCATTCGTTACTTCCTTCCCAATGTTCCCGCAGGTAAAGTATGTCTTTTATGATACGGGACAGCCGCAGGTTTGTAAACACCGCAATAAATGGTAAAGCCCGGCCAAATAGATTATTACCCGGCCGGGTCGTTTTATGAGACATTTTGAAAGAAGGATTTTTTATTGGGCGCAAGGAAATAAATCATTGAAAGGATGTGAACGGGATGCGTCAGGCGCTGCGGCCCTATATCGGCAGCTTTCAGTGGCAGGGCGACCCTGTGGAAGGCGTATACGAGCTGCTGTCCCATCACGGCCGCTTCGACATCGTCGCCCACGAGCAGGCGGTGGCGCGTACCGCGCGCAGGATCGCCGCGGCCTACGGGATCGGGGGCGAAAAGATCGAGCTGGCAGCCGCGCTGCACGATGTGAGCGCGATCATTCCCGATTCGGAGCGGCTGAAGGTCGCCGCCGCGCTGGACATCCCGATGCTTAAGGAGGAAAGGCAGGTTCCGCTGCTGCTGCATCAAAAGCTATCGGCGGTCATCGCCCGCGAATGGCTGAACATTACCGACGGCGAGGTACTCTCGGCGGTGGCCTGCCACACGACGCTCAAGGCCGGGGCCAGCCCGCTCGATCTGCTGCTTTTCATAGCCGACAAGCTCTCGTGGGATCGTCCGGGCGAGCCGCCCTACCGGCAGGCGATGGAGAGAGCGCTTACGCGCTCGATGGAGGAAGCGGCGCTGTGCTATCTGCGCCATCTTCTCTACGATCCGGAGCTGCTGGCCCCGCATCCGTGGATGATGCGCGCGTTTCGCGAGCTGTCGGCCTGCTGTGAGCAATAAGGCTCATATTTTCGTAAACGGAGGCGCTATCATGTACGCAGATATTCCCCGGGCCGAGCGCTCGGATTGGGACGGCGAGGACGCGCTCATACTGTCGGCGGGGGGCTACGAGGCAGTCGTGATCCCCGGCGCGGGAGCCAACTGCGTGAGCCTGCGCCACGCGCAGCGCGGGGCTGACCTGCTGCGCACGCCGCCCGGCGCGGCGCAGATGCGGGAGAGGCCGCAGGTGTACGGACTCCCGTTCCTCTTTCCTCCCAACCGGATACGCGGCGGGTATTTCGAGCACGCGGGACGCGCGTACCGCTTCGATGTCAACGAGCCCGAACGCGGAAACCATATTCATGGCGATCTCATCCGCTGCCCGTTTACGGTGCGGACGCTGTCGGCCTCGGACGGCGAGGCCCGCGCCGCGCTGTCCTTCACTAACGACGAAACGACGCCGTACTACCGCGATTTCCCGAACCGCTTCACGGCCACAGTGAGCGTCACGCTGTCGCGGCGGGGCCTCACGCATACCGCCGTCATCGAGAACCACAGCGATTTCCCGCTGCCGCTTGGCGTGGGCTTTCATACCGCGTTTGCCGTGCCCTTTACCGCCGGGGGCAGCGCCCGGGACTGCCGCCTGCGGGTATCGGTGGACGAGCACTGGCCCATCGACCGCGCCGGCGCCGCCGTCACGCTGGGCCACACAGATACCGATCCGGCTGTGCGCAGCGCGCTGCGGGAAACCGGCGTCTCGCCCTGTGAGCCCTTCCCGGCGGCGCAGTGGAGCGCCGCGCCCATCGACCGAAACGGGAAGCCGTTTCTGGGCGCGCTGCTGCGCGACGAGGCGGCGGGACTGGAGCTCGTATACGAGGTGGGCGGCCCGTACCGTTTCTTCGTGCTGTGGAACGACGGCGGAGACAAGGGTTTCGCGTGCGTAGAGCCGCAGACATGGCTCATCAACGCGCCGCTTTGCGGCCTGCCGCCCGATATATGCGGCTTTGCGCCGATCCCGCCCGGCGGACGCCTCGTGTGCCCGTCGCGCATTGCGGTGGAGAGGATCGAATAGTTCTCATCATTTTCTAACCAAATTTTAATTCTATTGTTGTTGACATCTTTTTTCTTTGGTATTATAATTCAAGTGTGATATCACATGTAGCACACTTGGAGGAACGTCCATGCTGGTAGTCGACCTGCGCAGCCGGGTCCCCATATACGAACAGATCAAGAACCAGATCATGGAGCTCATAGTGGTCGGGGCGCTCAAGCCCCACGATCCGCTGCCCTCGATCCGGGCTCTCGCGTCCCGGCTCGACCTCAATTTCAATACCGTGAAAAGGGCCTTTGGCGATCTGGAGACCGACGGCGTCGTCTATACGGCGGTGGGCAGGGGCACATTTGTGGCCGAGGGCGCGATGGACAACGAGCAGATCAGGGCCCGGGCCGCCAGTCGGCTGCGGGAAGCGCTCCAGGCCGCCCGGGCCAGCGGACTCACGCGCGGGGATATCATCGCGCTCGCCCAGGAGACTTTCCTGGAACTCGGAAAGGATGGGATCGACGTTGATTGAAGCACGAAATGTCACCAAACGATACGGAAAGCTCACGGCCATAGAGAATCTCTCCATGAAGGCGGAGGACTCGTCGATATACGGGCTCGTGGGCTACAACGGCGCGGGGAAAACCACCCTTCTAAAAACGATGATGGGCATATACGCCCCCGACGAGGGAAAGGTACTTGTGAACGGCGAAAACGTATACGACAACGCGGAAATACGCAAAACGATGTTTCTGGTGCCTGACGAGCTGTATTTCCTGCCGCAGGCAACGATTGCCGACATGGCGGCCTTTTACCGGGGTTTTTATCCGCGCTGGAGCGACACGGTGCGCAAAAGGCTGACCGACGCGTTTAATCTTCCGGCCCGGGAGCGCGTTCTCCGTTTTTCAAAGGGGATGCAGCGGCAGACCGCGATACTGCTGGCCCTGTCGGCCCGGCCCTCGTGTCTCATACTTGACGAGCTCTTCGACGGGCTGGATCCGGTCATGCGTAAAACGGTGCGCCGCCTGATGCTGGAGATCATCGCCGAGACCGAGGCCACGATCGTCATATCCTCGCACAACCTGCGGGAACTCGAGGATCTGTGCGACCATATCGGCGTCATCAACCGCAGGCACATCGTATACGACAGCTCCATCGAGGCGCTGCGCGAGCGCAAGATCCGCTGCCGGGTCGTGCTGCCCCGGGCGGCGGAGGCGGAGGATTTCGCCGCGATCCGTCACAGTGAACTCGTGTGCGACGGCCCGGTGGCCACGTTCATCGCCCGGGAGCCCGAGTCCGCCGTGGACGAGAAGCTCGCGCCCCTCTCGCCGGTGCTGGTCGAGAAATTTACGCTGACGCTCGAGGAGCTTTTCCTCGACGAAATGGAGGTAAAGAACGATGACTTTAGAGACCTCTTTGGAGAATAGGAAACCGGCGCGGCACGCCCTCACCGTCGCCCTGCGGGAGTGTGCGATTCCAGGCGTCGTCGTAGCCCTGCTCATGGGACTCCTGCTCGCCGCGCCCGCCGCGGCGATATCGCGCAACCCGTACCTGGCGGGCAGAATAACATACTACTACGGCGAGCCGGACGTTGCCGCGGTGTTTCCCATCGTGATGGCTCTCGCGGGCATCGTGCAGGGACTGTTCGCCTTTTCGCTGCTCTTTAGCCGCAGCGCATCCAATACGTATTTCGGACTGGGGCTCTCGCGGCGGCAGCTTTTCGCGGCGAGGTACGCGGCGGGCGCGCTGTGGCTTGCGGCCGCGGCTGTATTCGCTACAGCTAGCGGCGTACTTATCAATTTCATCTGTATATCCCGCTCGGGACTCATACTCAGCCGGGGACTGTACATCGGCGCGGGGCTTCTGACCACGGCGCTCGTCGCCTATACGCTCACTGCGGTCGTCTGCTCCCTGTCGGGCACGCTCGGGGAGGGGCTGCTCTACAGCCTGCTCGCGGCGCTTATTCCCACGCTGCTTCTCACGGGACTTGGCAACCAGATGAACGCGCTGCTGCGCGGCTTTCCGTATGGCTACAGCCAGATGAACGATTATGTATGGGACTACAACCTCCCCGGCGGCTTGTTTGGAGAGTTCACGCTGCTCAATCCGGCGCTCTTCTTTTATCCGTATTTTGCGGCCTACTGCGCGCAGGTCGACGGTCAGGCGTACCGCCTGGACGGCGCGCCGCCCCTGTCACTCGCGCCGATACTTGGCTGGCTGGCTGTGACGGCGGTGCTTGTCGCGCTGGCTCGCCACATTTTTGTCGCGCGGCGGGTTGAAAAGACCGGCTTTGCTGGCGCGTGCGCGCCGCTTGGCGTCTCCGTGCTGCTCCCGCTCGCATACGCGGCATTCACCGTGTTTCTGCCCCTCTATCGGAGGCAGTACTGGCCGCTTTCGGCCGCGCTTGCCGCCGGCGCGGCGCTGTCGGCGGGCGTATACTGCGCGCTGGCCTTTCCGCTGCGGCTCGCAGGCCGTCCCCTCTGGCGGGGGCTGCTCCCCGTCCCGGCGCTGCTGGCGGCAGCACTTGCGGTGACGGGCGCGCTTTTGTCGGGGGGCTTTGGGTACGCGGACTATATACCCCCAGCGCAGGATGTCGGGAGCATCGAGATCAGCTATAAGGGAATGCCCGGTCTCGTGCCGGGAGACTCCTATCACGGAGGGTACTTGCCGATCCTGAACGACAACGGGCCGCTTGTCCTCACCAACGCCGGGGATATCGCGCTGGCGATGGACCTCCACCGGGTCCTCATCCGGGACGAGGCGGTGGGCGGTACGCCCGGTGATACCGCGATCTCCAACTATACGAAGATCGAGTATACGCTCAAAGACGGCAGGACCGTGCTAAGGTTCTACCGCTCGGCGACCCTTGAAACCCTTGGGCGGATGCTGGCGCTGGATGAGTCCGAAGCCTTTTCGGAGGCTGTCGCGGCCTGCCTTGATGGGCCAGCCGATACTTCCGATGAAACGGGATTTGCGGTTTCTCCTTTCGGGTCGGGAACGCTGTACCTGTCCGCTCCGCTGTCGGCGCAGGCCCTGCGGCTTGACGAGGATGCCGTCGCCCTCGTTCGGCAGGCGCTGCTTGACGACTTAAAAAGCCAGCAATACGAGGAGCGGTATTTCCCCGCGGCAGGCGACGCATACGTGCTGTACTTTATTCAGGAACACGGGCCTTCGGAAATCGCTCATGCCGAGCGGATCGACATGACGAGCATGAACCAATTATCAGCGCTGGTCGCACCCCTCTATGTGGACGCGTCGTATCCCGAGACGCTGCGCGTGCTCGCATCCATTAAGATGCAGCCCGAGTCCTCGCAGGTAGAGTGGGCGAAGCTGTCCCCGCCGTATACGGACTTACTGGGCGGCTATACAATGAACCCGGATATTTCGCCGTTCTTCTGCGGATTTACATCAAGCCTGGATTCGATGGACTACTGCGAGAGGGAATACGCTCTCACTCCCGTCGACGATCCGGCGCGGGCCGAGGCGCTGTTTTATGCCAGCCGGGGGTTCTATTTCGCCGGGGACGGAGGACGGATGCTGTTTGCGAAGCTCCGGGGCAGCGATACGATCGTCGTGCGCTACGTCCCCGCGGCGTCGATGCCCGACTGACGGGCGGGATACCGCATATTTTCGCCGGCCTTCTTAAAACTAATGCCGGTGATGCGTTTGGACGGCTTTACGCCCGAAAGGGTCTATTACGAACCGGGAATACTGGGTTATCCGCTGGGCCGGACGCTCCATGAGCGCTACCGCGCCCTTTCGGTACCGATGATCGAGATCGAAAACCACAACCGGATCCCGGAGCTTCGAGCCCGGCCCGAGGCCGACTTCGCGCGGATGAAGCGGTACCTCGTGCTGGGCGTGCGAAAAAGCCTGACCCATACAAAGAACGCGAAGACGTCGGACTTTCTCGTGCCCTACACGTCGTCGGGCTGCAGCGCGATGTGCCTTTATTGCTATCTCGTGTGCACGTATTTTACCAGCGCGTATCTGCGGGTTTTCGTGAACCGCGAGGCGATGATGGCCAAAATGAAGCGCAAGGCCGAAAAGGACCAGAGGCACTATGTGTTTGAGATAGGCAGCAACAGCGATCTGGTGCTTGAAAATATCGTCACCGGGAACCTCCCCTGGACGATCGGAGAATTCGCGGGCGCGCCCTTTGGACACCTGACGCTGCCCACGAAGTTTCATATGGTAGACGAGCTCATGGGACTCGACCACGGGGGCCGCACGACGATCCGGATGAGCCTGAATCCCGAGGACATTATCCGCCGGGTAGAGCTTGGCACCTCACCGCTTGCCGGGCGTATGGAGGCGCTCGTACGGCTATATGAGGCCGGGTATCCGGTCGGGATCCTCGTCGCGCCCGTGATACTCGTACCGGGCTGGCAGGACATGTACCGGGCGCTTTTTAAGACGATGGCCGAGAACCTGCCTGAGGAGCTTCTGCGCTCCGCGCCGCTAGAACTCATATTCATGACATACAGCCGCACGCACGAGAGCATCAACGCCGCCGCGTTCCCGGTGGCGGCCACGTTCTGCTCAAGAGAGCTCATGCGCCCCGGCGGCCGGGGCAAGTACCGCTACCGGGCCGAGGAGCGCGGGCCTGCCGAGGAATTCCTGCGGCAAAGCCTCGCTGAGCTGCTGCCCGCGTCCCCGATCGCCTATATCTGCTGACGG
>JAAYXU010000227.1 GCA_012515725.1 Clostridiales bacterium
CCGCCCGGGTGCGTGAAGCTTGCCTTCCCGAAGCGAGCCAGTATGGGACCCATCAGGAATATTGAGGAGCGTAGCTCGCGGCTGAGGTCCTCGGGCATGATGTGCTGGTTCGCCGTGGAGGGATCGATGATCAGAGTGCGCCCCTCCCATCTCGTCCGGCAGCCCAGCCGCTGCATGATGAGGCACATATTTTCCACGTCGGTAAGACGGGGACAGTTGCGCAGCACGATCTCCTCAGTGGTCAGAATCGCGGCTGCTATGGCAGGCAGAACGGCATTTTTTGCGCCACCAATGCGCACCTGGCCATTCAGCTTGTGAGCGCCTCTGATCAGGTATTTATCAGCCATGGAGCACCTCCTCAACGGGATGGGTCTACTCCATTGTATGCTTGACCAAATGGATTGTGCTGTCATGCCTGGCGCTTCCTTTGTGACGAGATATTCAGCAAAACGCCGATTTCGCTCATGAATATTATGAGCGACGTATTGCCGGCACTAATGAAGGGCAGAGGTACACCGGTAGGCGGCATGGAGCTAGTAACGACCGCGACATTGATGATGACCTGAATCGCGATGAGCGCCGTGATGCCCGCGGCCATCAGTAGTCCGAACGTGTCGGGCGCGTACATGGCCGTCAGCGTCCCGCGCCATATGAGCGCTAGAAAAACGATAAGGAGTACGGCGACCCCCACAAAGCCGAACTCCTCCCCGATGATGGATAGAATGAAGTCCGATTCGCAGTAGGTAAGGAAAAGATATTTCTGGCGGCTGTTGCCCAGCCCGACTCCAAAGAGGCCACCCGCGCCCAGCGCGTACAGCGACTGAATGAGCTGAAAGCCCGAAGCGCGCGGATCCTTCCAGGGATTCGTGAATATCGTCAGACGCGCCACCCGGTACGGGGCGATAAGCGTAAATACCGCGCCCAGCACGCCCACACCCGTACCCGCCAGCGCCAGAAGCCGCCCACTGACGCCCACCGTCACCAGCAGGCAGAAAAACATGAGCGCGGTCGCGATGGTCATCGACAGGCTGCTTCCGGCCAGTATGAACCCGCACACGACGACTGCCGCTAAGAAAGGCGCGCCCATGCCCCGCATAAACTTACTGATATCGCGGCCCGTGACTTCCTTCCGGAACCGGGAAAGCCAGTCGGCGCAGAATACGAGCAGCGCGAACCGGGCGACCTCAGAGGGCTGGAACGATACAAACCCGAGATCCAGCCAGCGCTTTGCTCCCAGTATGTCCTCCTCTGTAAACAGCACCGCCACAAGGAAAGCGATCGATACGAGCAGCAGACCTATGGGTATGAGCGCCCTCTGCAATACATGATAATCTACGAACGCGAGCACAATCATGAGCGCAAGGCCTATGGCGGCGCCCTGCAGCTGCTTAATGAATCGGGAGAGACCGTCCCCCTCTCGTATCTGGTAGCTATAGTAGCTCGCGGAAAACACCATGACCACGCCGAAAAGCACGAGGCCAACGACGATCAGCACGATAAGATAATCAATATTTCTGCGCAGGCTCACGCTTCCTCCCCCAGTTCCCTGACGATCTGCTTAAACACCCGTCCCCTGTGCTCGTAGTCTTCGAACATATCAAAACTCGCGCAGGCCGGAGACAGCAGTACATTGTAGCCCGGTCGGGCCATATCGCGTGCCTTGCGCACCGCGTCCGCCATATCGCCCGCGCGGACCGCCTCGGTGAATCCTTCCTCCCGGGCGGTGTGCAGCAGCCTGTCAGCCGTCTCGCCCAGTGCGACCATGCCGTGTATGCGGTCGCCGAATGCCCGGATGAGCGGCGCGAAGTCGCTTCCCTTGTCGGAGCCGCCCGCTATGAGTATCGTGGGCAGTATCATGGCCTCGATAGCGCGCATTGTCGAGTCGGGATTCGTCCCCTTTGAGTCGTTGATAAACCGGATACCTCCCACATCGCCCGCGAACTCCAGGCGATGCTCGACCCCCTCGAACGTAGCCAGGCCATACCGTACCGCTGCGGGATCCGCGCCAAGCGCCAGCGCCATCGCGGAGGCTGCCAGCGCGTTTTCGAGATTGTGTCCGCCCGCTATGCGGACTTCGGCTGTCCGGCCCAGCGTCACGGGATCCCCCTCAAGGGGAATATATGTGATTTTATCCTCCCGGATGCAACATCCGGCCGGCACCTCCCGGAAGCGGCTGAAATACATCACCGGACAGCGGGCCCCGCTGGCAAGTCCCGCAGTAATATCGTTATCGGCGTTCAGCACCAGCAGATCACC
>JAAYXU010000228.1 GCA_012515725.1 Clostridiales bacterium
CCCGCTCCGACGATCCCGAGGTGAGCCGAAAGCGCATGGAAGCCATCTACCGCGAGGACGAGGGGAAAACGCGGCGCAAGTCCCACGACAATCCCGACATCGCGGCGCTGTACGCGGAGTTCCTCGGAGAACCGCTGGGCCACATATCACACGAGCTGCTGCACACGGTCTACACGGCGCGCAGCAAATACTGACCTCAGGACTATAAAGTAAAACGGGGCGGGCGCACAGCCCGTCCCGTTTTGCGTGACGGAGTCACTGACCGTAATACTCCCTCACCGCGCCAAAGAAGGCGTCGATATTCTCCCAGGGGGTCAGGGGCGGTATGTCGCACCCCGAGGAGGGTATGAAATTGCGGTACTTTCCGCAGGCGGCCATCAGCGCGCGCGTCCCCTCGCGTACCGATTCGGGCGTTCCGCCGTGGAATAACCCCGAGGGATCCAGATTACCCATCACGGCGACGTCGCCGGGCACGCGCTCAAGCACCTCGTCCATCGCGACCGCGTTTCCAAAGTGGTAGGCCGCCGCGCCGTTACTCAGTATCGAGGGCAGAAGGGGCAGCGTGTTGCCGCAGTTGTGGTATAGAACGAGGAATGTGTCATCCTGCGCCGCGCCGACGATCTCGCGCACATACGGCGTGGAAAACGCGTCGTTGAGTGCCGGGGAGAGTATGCCCGCCGCAGGCTCGGCCATGACGACGCCGTGCGCGCCCGCGTCCTTATATCCATTCACATAGCTGATGATAAATTCGGTGGCCTTCCTCAGCAGTATATGGACGATATCGGGCTGCGTGCAGCTGGCAATCATCGCCTCGGTCATGCCCATAAGCCGCCCCGCCAGCGAAAACGGGCCGATGACGCCCCCGAATACCGGGCGGTCGGTTATGAGCCGCGCGGCTTGTCCGATCGCCTCGATGTACCGGGACGTACGCCCCGCTCCGGGAGGCGGCACCGGCAGCGCCCGCGCGGCCTCCTCGCCGTCTATGAGCGGCGCCGGTATCGTCGGGACCTCCCCGGCGCTGAAGCGGACTGCCGCTCCAAACGCCTCAGCCTCCACCGAAAGATCCATGAATCCGACCGCCGCCGCGGCTGTATCGCACCGGTCGGCGACCGCCTGTAACGCCCGCGCCTGCGTACCGCTGTCCGCGATCAGATCCTCTACCGTCACGCCCAGAAGCTGTACTCCCGGAAAGGACAGTATCGGAATCGGTTTCTTTTCCTTTGAATCGATAAGACGCGTGAGCCATGCGCGCATGTCCATGATGAAAACCTCCCTCAATCCCCGATCTCGTGGCCCTATTGTACCGGAGCGCCCGGGAGGTTTCCATGACGATATTGCCGCCGTTTGGGCGTATGTTGCAGCTTTGGCGCGAATGCGCGGCTTATGATCGCGGCCTTGGCTCGCGTACCAGCAGCGCCGATACGAGCGCCAAGAGGCACGCGCCCGCGCTCACAGCAAGAAGCGCCGCGGAATAGCCAGCGCAGTCGGCGACCACACCGGTCAGCCAGCCGCCTGCCGAAGAGCCCAGAAACGCCATGATAAAAAGGAACGACGAGATCGCGCCCGACTTGTCGGGCCTGCCACGCGTAGCCGACTCGATGCTGAACGGAATATTCATCGCCATCGCCAGGCCCGCGGCCGCCGAGAGAAGCACGAACGCTATCGGGCTTCCCAGCAGCACGCCCAGCGCGATGGCAAGCCCCATTACTAGCGGAGACGCGGTCAGCATGGTCCGCGACGAAAAGCGCCGCGCAAAGTATTGCAGCATCAGCTTGCCCACGATGTTACCGATAAAAAACAGGGTAATCGACATTCCCGCTAAGCCCTGATCGACCAACCGCTCAAGCTGCAGATAAGTGGGGCCCCACATCGTATAGCCGGTAAAGCTGATGGCCTGGAAAAAGATGAGCGCCGCGGCCACAAGCACTGTGGGGCGACGCATGACCGATAACACATCGCGCGGCGAAAATCCGTCCGACGCGGAATCGGCGCGGGCTTTTGTCCCCGTAAGCGCCCAGCGGTGCGCCGCCAGCACGGCCAGCGCGACAATGCCCGCCAGCAGGAAATTCCACTGCCAGGAAAGACCGAGCCTGGATATGCAAAGCACAATCCACGGGGTCAGCAGCGCGATCGAGCCATAGGCGACATGTGACCGCGCGACCCACACCGCCGTGCGCTCCGGGTATGTGTCGGCCAGATACGCAGCCGAAATCGAGTCCACGAGACGGCTGCCCATACCAAATATGAATGCGATGGCCAGAAAGAATGGAAAGCCGTTGAAACCCAGCGCGCCCATGCCAAGGGTCCCCGCCGCCATGAGTCCGCCCGCCCACCAGAGCAGCCAGCCCTTGCGGAAGCGGTCTGCAAAGAATATGGCCGGAACCGCCAGAATGAGCCCGCCGGTATTCTGCATGACGCTGATAAGACCGGCCCGGGACGACGTAATGCCGAAATCGCTCATGAGCGCCGGCATCAGCGGCGAAAATGCTGTTCCTGTGAACGCGTAAAGCCCCAGCATGATAAACGACGAGGCCGTTATAACGCGCCCGCGCCCGCACTCGCTCACCCGACCCCCTCCCCCCGAACGTATAATATCACGCGCCGAAGGCGGATACAAGCGTACAAATATGAAAAGCGGGGAGATAGCGTTTGTACTCCCTGATTGCGGAATCTTTACTTGTAAAACACATTCCGCGAAGCTATAATGATCTTACGCACCTGGTAAGAGGAGGTCATTTTCATGCAGTTTTCGGTTAGTACATATTCATTCACCGCCGCCGTCAGAAGCGGAGCCATCGATTACCTTCAAATACCGTCTCTCGTAAAGGAAATGGGATTCGACGTGCTGGAGGTCGCAAACGCCGGTTTGCCCGAAGGGGTTTCGGAAATCGAGGTGGCCCAAAAGCTGAGGGCGGCCTGCGACGCGCTGTCGCTGCCCATCTGCAACTATACGACCGGGGCCGACTTCATCCGTAAGGACGCCGACGCCGAAATAGAGCGACTTAAGACAAAGCTGGAGATCGCGCGCACGCTGGGCGCATGGGGTATGCGCCATGACGCCGCTGGCGGGATCAATCCGGAAATCGGCGTGCGTACATTTGACGACGCTCTGCCCATTATCGCGCGGGCGTGCCGCTCTATCACCGAGTACGCGGCGGGGTTCGGCATCCGCACGATGATCGAGAACCACGGCAGGTTCGCACAGGACAGCAGGCGCGTGGAGGAGCTGGTGTCGGCCGTCGGGCATCCGAACTTCGGGCTGCTTGTGGATATAGGTAACTTCATGTGCGTTGACGAGAACCCGGCACTGGCGGTAGGACGTGTCGCGCCGCTGGCGTTCCATGTGCATGTAAAGGACTTTTTCGTCCGCTCGGGACAGCGTCCCCGGCCCGGGCAGGGTTGGTTCGCGACCCGCGGCGGAAATTACCTGCGCGGGACCATCGTAGGCCACGGAGAGGTTCCGGTGGACCAGTGCCTTCGCATACTGCGCCAGGCCGAATATGACGGCGTAGTATCCATCGAGTTTGAGGGCATCGAGGAGCCGCTGTCGGCGATTCGGCAGAGCCTCGATAACCTGAAGAGACTGGCGACGGTCGATTAACGGACCGCTTGCGACTGCACAAATAAAAAGAGCCGCGGGAAATACATACCTGTGTATTTCCCGGCGGCTCGTTAAACGCTTTACATGCGGTTCCGCGTCGGGCCGACGGTTGACGAGGCCGGAGACTTCCGGTTGATAGACCCGGTAATGACCCGCGTCGGCCGCGCTGCATGTCCCAAGCGCTGCATCCTGCCTACATAACACGAGTTGACCCACAAACGGCCTGCTGCGCGGCACGTCAGGATACCGCTGTCCGGCAACGAGAAGAAGCGGATTCTTTCCATCGATCGAACCTCCTTGGCAGGCGGGGAAGGCGCGGGTTGCCGGATGCTGTCCGATATATGGGGTATGTTAGCGGGAAGTTGCCAGGTCGCAGCGGATCGTGTGCAATAAAGTTGTATACTCTATAATAATAAGTAGGTTTCGTGTCCCTCAATCAGAAAAACAGGAATTCGTGGATTCGTTCGGCCGAGGAATTTTCCATACGGAGCAAGCCAACCGAAAGGATGAGTAGAATGCGAGAGCTTCGCGGAATCATACCGGCGCTGCTGACGCCATTCACCGCCGACAATACGATTAACCGCGACGCGCTGCGCGCACTCATCAGGATGAACATCGAAAAGGGCGTAAGCGCGTTCTATGTGGGCGGGAGCACCGCAGAAGCGTTCCTGCTGACCGCCGACGAGCGTAAAACCCTGCTGGAAACCGTCGTCGACGAGGTGGCCGGCCGCTGCGGCGTCATAGCGCATATCGGCGCGATCAGCCAGGACACGGCGGAGGACCTTGCGCGCCACGCGCGGGATAATGGCGCGGACGCAGTTTCCTCGCTGCCGCCCTTCTACTATCACTTTTCGTTTGAGGAAATCAAAGCCTATTATTTCGGGATCGCCGACGCTATCGACATACCAGTGATACTCTACAACATCCCCGCGTTGTCGGGCGTGTCGCTTTCCGTGGATGACATCGGCGGGATTCTTGGCGACAGCCGGTTCATCGGTATCAAGCACACATCGAGCGATTTTTATATGCTGAACCGAATAAAGGCGCGGTTCCCCGACAAGCTCGTATTCAACGGGTACGACGAGATGTTTGTGTCTGGAATGGCGATGGGCGCGGACGGCGGCATCG
>JAAYXU010000229.1 GCA_012515725.1 Clostridiales bacterium
AGGGTTTCGGAGTATACTAGTGAGTCGCGCGCAAACTTCACAAGTACCTTGCCCTCAACCGGGCGGAGCATCTTGGGGATCGGAGTAACGCTCTGCGATCCCGTTTGCTGGGACGCGCCGGTGGGAGCCGGTGTAGCCGTGACGGGCTTTAACGTGACCTTCGGAGTCGAGGTAGCTTTGACCGCGTCCAGAGGTTCATTCATGTCACTGCCCGATGGCTGATCGCTTCCGGATTCGGCTGTTGGGGTGGGGCCGGGGGGTACGATTTCGCCATTATTCCAGGTAACCGCGTATACGATGCCCACGATACCCGCGCACAGCAGACCCGCTGTGATCGCGCCGTACCGCTTAAAAAATCGGGCCACCATCGGCCGGCTGAAGTGTTTTTTGAACCAGTTGCTGATGCTTTTCATATTCGTGTAGACACCTCCAGCCGTAGTATGGCCGAAGGCCCGAATTCTGATACCCGTGTATGCGGAGGATTCAGGAAACGTTGGAGGCGTCTATCGTTTCCAGGGATATGCCCGTATAGTAGTGCGTTAGTATGTCCCTGAAATCGCTGCCCTCCCGCGCCATGACGTTCGCGCCGGCCTGGCTCATCCCAACCCCATGGCCATACCCCTGGCAGTCGAATACTACACTCGATGCGGTGAATATAATCCGGAACTGCGTAGAGGGAAGGCCCAGCGCCCTGCGCAGCTCGACAGCCGTTACGGTCTGGTTATTGAGCCGTACCTCGCGGACGCGGCCGCTGTCGTAGTAGCTGAGTATCCGCACCGAGTCGGAAAGATTGCCGCCCGGAAGCGTTATATCGAAGTAGCGTCTGATTTTCTCCCGGAAATCCTTTGGCGAATAGGATATCTGCCGCTGGAAATTCTTTTCCTGCTCCTCTCCCTCGCTAGATACGCTGCGCAGATACGGAAGAGCCTGTGAAAAAACATTTTCGACGTCCTCGGTGCGCCCTCCGCTGACCGCATGGTAAAAGACTTCGATCGGCTCGCCCTCGTATGTCATGATGACGCCGACCGTCGCGGCAACCGCCTCGGTAACGCGTCCCCACCAGAAGTTATACTCACTCCCCCATTTATCGCGGCAGGCCGTCTCGCTGTCGTACGCCTGGCAGTGGTCGGCTCTGGTGCACATGTCCGAGCCCGCGGTGCAGCTCCGGGAGCCTTCAAGGAGCGCCTCGGACGCCAGGGTGCGCGCCGCTACCGCCTGTGCCTTCAGGGCTTCCATCTCATACGACGCCGGCATTTCGGCGGCCACAACATGGCACACATAGGTTTCAAGGTCCATTGGAACGATCTGATTCAGTTCGTGGTCAAAAATGCGGACCGAGATCGGATTCGCCGCCGTAATGACAGGAGGCGTAATGCTCCCATGCGGGACGTCTGCGCCGAGTTGCTCGCGGCCGCGCAGCGCCATTCCCCATATGAAGAAAAGCAGTATTAAACCCAATAACAGACAGTTTGCGTAAAGCGTCCCGCGCCGTCGTCTGCGCAGGCTGAAACGAGCACGGCTATGATGTGCCATTGGGGGAATTCCTCCGCGAGCGGGATTCCTTCAGTATATGCGAGCAGCCACAGGTCCATGCTACCCTAGGACGCTATACCTCGCGAATACGCGCCCCCAACCCCGCCAGCTTCGCGGTGATCCCGTCGTATCCCCTACCGATGTGCATGGCTCCGGTGATCTGGCTGATGCCCTCGGCGCACATCGCCGCAATCACAAGCGCCGCGCCCGCGCGCAGATCCGGCGCTTCGACAGGAGCTCCGGACAGCTGATCCATACCCTTGACGAATGCGCTGCGGCCCTTGACCTTGATCTGGGCGCCCATACGTATGAGCTCGGGCACATGCAGAAACCTGTTCTCAAAGACAGTTTCGGTAATGACGCTGTGTCCGGCGCTTACGGCGTTCATCACCATAATCGGAGCCTGCAGATCCGTGGGAAAGCCGGGCCAGGGCATTGTGTGGATGTCAACGGCGCGGGTCCCCTCTCTGGCGCAAACGCGGATGCTGCCGGGCTGCTCCTCGATGAGCGCTCCGGCTTCCCGGAGCTTAGCCATGACCGGCCGCAGATGCAGCGGCTGTACGCCGTGTACCGTGACATCCCCGCGCGTCGCGGCGGCCGCCAGCATGAACGTGCCCGCCTCGATACGGTCGGCAATAGGCTGCCATGTTGTCCCGTGAAGAGCGCGGACGCCTACGATGCGGATGGTATCACTGCCCGCTCCGCTCACTCTGCCTCCCATCGCGTTTATCATTCCAGCCAGATCAACGATCTCAGGCTCCTTGGCGGCGTTGATGATCGTCGTCTCGCCGCGCGCCAGCGACGCGGCCATCATGATGTTCTCGGTGCCTCCGACGCTTGGGAAGTCAAGGTAGATGACGCTGCCCGTCAGCTTCTCG
>JAAYXU010000019.1 GCA_012515725.1 Clostridiales bacterium
CATCGAGCGCTGCAAAAAAAGCGTGTGGAAGTTTAAAAGCCAGTGGGAAGAGCTATCCGACCGGGTCGGATTCTGGGCCGACATGGAGAATCCCTACATCACATACGAAGACAGCTATATCGAATCGGTATGGTGGTCGCTGAAGGTTATATTCGAGAAGGGGCTGCTCTATAAGGGCCACAAGGTCGTTCCCTACTGCCCGCGCTGCGGCACGTCGCTGTCGAGCCATGAGGTAGCGCAGGGGTATAAGGACGTAGAGGACGCCTCAGTTATCGTGCGCTTTCCGGTGCAGGGGCAGCAGGACACGTATCTGCTGGCCTGGACTACTACGCCGTGGACACTGCCCTCGAACGTGGCGCTGTGCGTCAACGCCGACGAGCAGTACGCCCGCGTGCGCAGCGGGAATGAGACGTTTTATATCGCCGCCGTGCTCGCACCTCAGATACTGGAGGATGGCTTCGAGGTGCTGGAGACATTCCCCGGCAGCGCGATGCTAGGCATATACTACGAGCCTCTGTACGACTACGCTCCGGCTGGTTCGGACGTTTACCGCGTCGTAGCCGACAGCTATGTGACGCTGACCGACGGCACCGGCATCGTGCACACCGCGCCCGCATTCGGGGAGGACGACGCGCGTGTTGGCCGCGACAACGGGCTTGCCTTCGTACAGATGGTGGACGCGCAGGGCATGTTCGCTGAGGGAACCCCGTGGGCCGGTAAGTTCGTCAAGCAGGCCGATCCGCTTATCATCGAGGATCTTAAGGACAGGGGCCTTTTGTTCGCGACGCTCCCATTTACGCACAGCTATCCATTCTGCTGGCGCTGCGACACGCCGCTATTGTACTATGCGCGCAGCACATGGTTTATCCGCATGACAGCGGTGCGCGACGCGCTGCTGCGCTGCAACCAGGACATCAACTGGATCCCCGGCAACATACGGGATGGGCGAATGGGCAATTTCCTCGAGAACGTAGTGGACTGGGGACTGTCCCGCGAGCGCTACTGGGGTACTCCGCTCCCGATCTGGGAGTGCGGATGCGGCCATGTGCACTTGATCGGCAGCCGCGAGGAGCTCATCCGAATGGGCCGCGACGTGCCTGAAAACATCGAGCTGCATAAGCCCTACATAGACGCAGTCACGCTGACATGCCCGCATTGCGGCGGGGAAATGCAAAGGGTTCCCGAGGTCATCGACTGCTGGTACGATTCGGGATCGATGCCGTTCGCCCAGTGGCACTATCCATTCGAGAACGAGGAGCTGTTCGAGCAGAATTTCCCGGCGGACTTCATATCCGAGGCTATCGACCAGACACGGGGATGGTTCTACTCGCTGCTCGCGATATCTACGCTGCTTTTCGACGCACCCCCGTATCAGAACTGCGTCGTGCTGGGCCTCGTTAACGACATGGAAGGCCGCAAGATGAGCAAGCACCTGGGCAACGTCGTGGATCCGTGGGATGTGCTCGACAAGCAGGGCGCGGACGCGGTGCGCTGGTACTTCTACGTAAGCAGCGCGCCCTGGCTGTCCACCCGGTTCTCGGGCGAGGCCATCAGCGAAGCGCAGCGCAAGTTCATGGGTACGCTGTGGAACACATACGCGTTCTATGTGCTCTACGCGAATATCGATGGGTTCAACCCAGCGGAGCACACCCTCGATTACGCCAGCCTGCCCGTGATGGACCGATGGATCCTGTCCCGACTGAGTACCGTGACGGCTCAGGTGGACGGGCATCTTATGAACTATCGCATCACCGAGGCGAGCCGCGCGCTGGCCGCTTTTGTGGACGAACTGTCGAACTGGTATGTCCGCCGTGGACGGGAGCGTTACTGGGGCAGCGGCATGTCGGCCGACAAGATCGCGGCCTACATGACGCTATATACGGTACTCGAAACGGTGGCGGGACTGGCGGCGCCCTTCGTACCATTCATGGCGGAGATGATTTACCGCAATCTGGTGCTGCCCATCCGTCCCGGCGCGCCCGAGTCGGTGCACCTGACCGATTTTCCGGTGAGCCGCGCCGAATGGATCGATATGCAGCTTGAGGAGAACATGGCCGCGGTGCTCGATATCGTGACGCTGGGCCGCGCATGTAGGAACGTCGCGTCCATCAAGAACCGCCAGCCCACGCCGGGCCTGTACGTACAGGGAGAGGCGCTTCCCGAGGAGTTCACCGCGCTAATAGCCGACGAGCTTAACGTCAAGGCGGTACGCTTCGTGTCCGACGCCGCGGCGCTCATCGACTACAACATCAAGCCCCAGATGCGCACGCTGGGGCCTCGGCTGGGCAGACTGCTGCCCGCAGTACGAGCAGAGCTCTCCAAGGTCGACGGTACGGCTTTCGTGAACGCGCTCAACGAGCGGGGTGGCGCTGATATTATTGTGGAGGGCCAGACTTTGACCTTGTCGGCCGAGGATGTGCTCATCGAAACGGTGCAGCGGCCCGGCTATGTCAGCCAGTCTTCGGGCAGTCTCACCGTGGTGCTTGATACCAATCTGACAGACGCGCTTCGCACCGAGGGATTTGTCCGCGAGGTAGTATCAAAGGTGCAGAACCTGCGCAAGGAAGCCGGATTCTCGGTGACCGACCACATCCGCCTTTACTACGCGGGCGATGCGGAGGGCGCTGCGATGATCGCGGATAACGCGGACTTTATCGGGGCCGAGGTGCTGGCCGACGCGGTGTCCCCGGGAGAGGGACCTGGATTTGCCAAATCGCTCGACATCAACGGGCGGAGCATGACCCTTGCCGCGGAGAGAATCGTCTGACATGTGGATGCCGTGCGACTGGAAGGACTTCGAGGTGGTGGACGCCGGTGGAGGTATGAAGCTCGAGCGCTGGGGCCCCTACCATCTGCTGCGCCCCGATCCGCAGGCGCTGTGGCCGGCGCGCGGTGATAGTCCAGCCTGGAAGCGGATCGACGCGACATACCACCGCTCCGAAAAAGGCGGCGGAAGCTGGGAATACCACCGGAAGCTGCCCCAGCGGTGGGAGATTCGCTACGGCGCACTGGCATTTGAGGTCGGTACGCTGGGTTTTAAGCATACGGGGCTTTTTCCTGAGCAGGCGGTAAACTGGCGCTGGATGGCCGAGCAGATCGCGCAGGCAGCCCGGCCCGTGGAGGTGCTGAACCTTTTTGCCTATACAGGAGGGGCGACAGCAGCCTGTGCAGCCGCCGGAGCGCGGGTCGTACACGTCGACGCTGCGCGGGGCATGGTGCAGTGGGCCCGCGCTAATCTGGTGCGCTCCGGTTTGGCGGACCGCCCGGTACGCTTCATCGTGGACGACTGCGTGAAGTTCGTGCAGCGCGAGATCCGGCGAGGCCGGAGGTATCAGGCGATTCTCATGGATCCGCCCTCCTATGGCCGCGGGCCTGACGGCGAAATGTGGAAGATAGAGGAGCATCTCTTTCCGCTCCTGTCGGCCTGCGCCGGGCTTCTTACCGACGACGCGCTTTTCGTACTCATCAACAGCTATACGACCGGACTGCAGCCCGCAGTGCTCGGCAATGTGCTACGGGCCGCGCTGGCAGAGCGCCGCGGAAAAATTGAGGTGGGCGAGGTAGGTCTGCCTATATCGGGAGATATGACGCTGCCATGCGGCGCGGCGGGCCGGTGGCATCCGTGAACCTGTCCATACTTTATGAGGATAACCATATCCTGGTAGCGGTCAAGCCGCCGGGACTCCTGAGCCAGGCCGACCGGACTGGGGACGTCGATATGCTGACGCTCCTCAGGGAATATATAGGAGAGAAATACCATAAGCCCGGCGCCGTGTACCTGGGACTCGTACACCGGCTGGATCGCCCGGTGGGCGGCGTCATGGTCTTCGCCCGAACATCGAAGGCGGCGTCGCGGCTGTCGGCTCAGGTGCGGGAAGGCGCGATGGAGAAGAACTACCGAGCAGTCGTATGCGGGCGTCCACCCGTCGGCCAGATCACGCACGATCTCATCAAGGACTCACGCACTAATACAACCCAGGCTGTTCCGCCGGGCACGCCCGGCGCTCGCAGCGCATCCCTCGTGTGCCACGCGCTTACGGAGCGCGCCGGTATGACACTGTGCGATATAAAGCTGGAGACAGGGCGCAGCCACCAGATATGGGCGCAGATGGCAGCGGCCGGGTGTCCGCTGTGGGGCGATCAGCGCTATAATCCGCAGGCCCGGCCGGGGCAGTGGGTGGCGCTCTGGGCGTGCGAGCTGTCGTTTTCCCACCCGGTATTACGGGAACGAATGCGGTTTGAGGCGCCGCTCCCAGTTGGGGAGCCGTGGGATCTGTTCACCGAAGTATAAACCGCCGATCTTGCGATTCCGGAACTATATTGCGAATACCCGACGGATTGTTTGCTATTTGTTAGTCGTCCGGCTATAATGTGCAGTAGGCTGGGGGAGGGGAGCCGGAGCGTGAAGCAACTCGATATACAGCTACAGGAAATTATAGCGCACGACGAGATACGCAGGATACTCAATTCCTTCGTACTGTCCACCGGGCTTGGCGCTGTGTTCCATGGCTGCGACGGACAGTATACGCTGGCCCCCGATAACTACGCGATCGTATGCCCCTTTTGCAGCGCGATACAGTCCTGTCCGGAAGGCAGCAGTCGCTGCATCGAATTCATGGTCAAAGCGGGAGCGCAGTCGGCGGAGCTGGGGGAGTGCTATATCGCGCGCTGTCACGCGGGACTCATCGAGCTTTTCGCGCCGGTCGTATTCGAGGAGCAGTACATTGGGTTTGTTTCCTGCGGACCGGTGCTAATGTGGGACTGGGACGAGATGGCGCTAGAGGAGATCACAAAGCGCGTTCGCGGCATTCCTGTCTCCAGAGAAAAGCTGATGGTGGCCAGCCAGAAGATACCTATCTACAACGGGAAAAACGTGCAGGCGTCGGCCGATCTATTATTCATGGTCGTCAATTCGATGGTTTCCGCGGGTATGACAGCTCTGAAGCAGCGCCGCGAGCTCACCCGGCAGCAGGCGCAGATCGCCGAGCTGGTTTTTGAGAAAAAGCGGGCCGAGGAGGCTGTTACCGCACTGGAGCGCAAAAACATGCCCTGCCCGTATCCGCTCAATAAGGAGAAGGAGCTACTGGGCCGGGTGAGGCTTGGCGACAGAAACCGCGCCAAGGCGATACTCAACGAAATACTGGGCGAGATCTTCTTAAGCAACGCCGGGGATATCAATATCATAAAGGCCCGTATACTCGAGCTAGTGGTCGTCATTTCACGGGCCGCCGTGGAGGGCGGGGCCAGCCTCGAGAAGATGCTGGGGCTGGGCTACGAGATGGTAGGCCAGCTCTCCGGAATCCATGAGTTCGAAGCGCTGTGCCTGTGGGTCGTGCGCCAGCTGGACGCGATCATGGACACCGTGTACGCGATGCGCAATGTCCGCAACGCCAAGTCGCTGGGCGATGCGATGGAATACATACGCGGCCATTTCAGCGAGAACCTGACGCTGGAAAGCGTGGCGCGCCAGGTGTTCCTCAGCCCGTTTTATCTGAGTCACCTTTTCAGCGAAGAGCTGGGCGTGACGTTTGTAGAGTACCTGACAAGGGTGCGCATGGAGGAAGCCAGAAAGCTCCTTACGGGCGCCGAGCGCTCGATCATTGAAGTAGCTAACCAGGTTGGATACGAAGACTCCAGCTATTTTGGAAAGGTGTTTAAAAAAAGCGTGGGAGTCACGCCCAACCAGTACCGCAGACAGATACAGAAATCCACTCACCGGCAGTGATGGATTAAGGTTTGCCAATGATGACACGGCTATCAACAGCGCGGCGACCACTGCCGGGACACAGCATAGGAACCGCTAAACCCGGCGGCTATTTCCGCAAATATTTCCACTTACCTCGCAGGATAGATGGTAGCAGTCGCGGATATATATGGTATAATACATGCAGGCATTGACCCGGGACAATATACGAAAACAGGAGGAACCGGAATATGGTGGATATGAGAGCCATTGCCGAAGCGCTCAAGGCAGGTCAGGCGCCCAAAACTAAGGAGCTTGTCGAGGAGGCGCTCAGGGATACGTCGGCGGAAACCATACTCAACGAGGGACTTATCGTCGGTATGGGCGAGATAGGCGAGCTTTTCAAGCGGAACGAGGTATACGTCCCTGAAGTGCTGATAGCCGCGCGCGCCATGTACGCGGGCCTTGATCTCCTCAAACCCATACTCGCCGAGTCGGGCGTGGAACCTGCGGGCGTCGTCGTGATAGGAACCGTGAAGGGCGATCTCCACGACATTGGTAAAAACCTGGTTTCGATGATGATGGAAGGCGCAGGCTTCAAGGTTATCGATCTGGGCGTAGACGTATCTCCCGAGAAATTCGTCAGCGCCGTAGAAAACGACGGCGCTTCGATCGTCGCGATGTCGGCGC
>JAAYXU010000230.1 GCA_012515725.1 Clostridiales bacterium
CCATCGCGATGTCGCGATCTTTGGGAGCCACGTCGTTGACCAGCTTGTCGCCGATGTACAGTTCGCCCTCGGTGATCTCCTCAAGGCCTGCAACCATGCGAAGCGTGGTAGTCTTGCCGCATCCGGAAGGTCCGACAAGAACAATAAATTCCTTGTCCTCGATGTCCAGACTGAAATCGCTGACCGCCTGCACGCCACCCGGATATACTTTGTACACGTTCTTCAGGGATACTGTTGCCATAATTTACCTCCTCACCTAAATACCGTACGAATTCACGAACGATAAACCCTACGCCTCACGATTTTGAGATTACCCTTACATTATAAAGGAGTTTGACCGGAAATGCCATGTTCACACCATACAAAATACCTTATTGCAAATTTGGTCACTACTTATAGTGTTGTAGATTCTTCCGCCAATAATTTGGGTACAGTTCCAAATTTCCGGGTGTATTCGGGCCCGAACGACAAATGCTGTTTCATATACTATCATTTTGACGATGTGTTTCCGTAGTAGGCCCCGGGACCATGTTTACGGAAATAGTGCTTATGAAGGAGCTCCGCATCAATCTCCTCGCAGTCGGGCCGCAGTTGCCGCGTCGCCCAAGCCATCAGCGCCGTCTGTTCCAGCACCGCCGCGTTGTAAACGGCATCCCACGCGTCGGCTCCCCAGGCGAAGGGGCCATGCCCCGCGACAAGGGCCGCCGGCATTTCCTCGGGACTCGCGCCATCAAAAGCCTCCACTATTACGCGCCCGGTCTCCGCTTCATACTCCCCCCGTATTTCCTCCCGTGAAAGATACCGGGTACAGGGAACCGGACCATGAAAAACGTCGGCATGGGTAGTTCCCAGACAGGGAATCGAGAAACCGGCCTGCGCCCATACGGTCGCCCAAGTGGAATGGGTATGGACGACTCCTCCGATCATAGGGAACGCCCGGTAGAGCGCCAGATGGGTGGGCGTGTCGCTGGAAGGACGAAGACTGCCCTGCACTGCCGTACCGTCCAGCCCGACAACCGTCATCAGCTCGGGTGTCAGCTGCTCGTAGGGAACCCCGCTGGGCTTGATGACGATAAGCCCCCGCTCCCGGTCGATAGCGCTTGCGTTCCCCCACGTAAAGAGCGCAAGTCCTCTGTCCCTCAGCTCCAAGTTAGCGTGGCATACCGCTTCTCGCAGTGCTTCCAGCTTCATATTACCCTCATACATTCATTTATATATATTATACGGTAGAAAAATGAACAAATCAAGAAAAAGAACTGTTGCATTTTTATAAGCGTAGCTGTATAATTATTAATATTCATATCCGTGGCCCGCGGGCGGTCATCCCCGCTGGGCTCAAAGGAGTCGAGCGATGTATTCCGTCAGTGTAATAGGGGCGACCGGGTACGCGGGCGCCGAACTCATCCGTCTGCTGAGCAGCCATCCGCGCGTACGGATAGCGCACCTGGCGTCAAGCAGCGCAGCGGGCCAGGCGCTTTCCGCGGTTTACCCCAGCTTCCTGAGCAGCAGGTTGCCGGAGCTGGAGACTCCCGACTATGATCTGCTGGGCCGGGACAGCGACGTGGTCTTCACCGCTCTGCCGCACAAGGTGAGCGCGCAGGCGGTACCGCCGCTCCTTGCGGCTGGTGCGCGCGTAGTCGATCTGTCGGCGGATTTCCGGTATTCGGACGCTGCAATATACGCGCAGTGGTATGGAGCGCATCCTGCGCCTTCGCTTCTTTCCCGGGCGGTCTACGGACTACCAGAGCTGCACCGCGAAGCGATATGCGGCGCGCAGCTCGTCGGAAACCCGGGCTGCTATACGACATGCTCTATTCTGGGGTTGGCTCCGGCTGTCAGGGCCGGGCTCATCGACACCGACCGCATCGTCATCGACGCGAAGTCGGGCGTTTCGGGGGCTGGTGCTTCCGCGACAAGAGATCTTCATTTCTGCGAGGTCGACGAGAACATAAAAGCTTACAAGGTAGCGGCCCACAGGCACACCTCCGAGATCGAGCAGGAACTCTCGCTGGTGGCGGGAAAACCGATCGCGTTGTCCTTTACGCCCCACCTCATTCCGGTCAAGCGGGGGATACTCGCAACGATATACTGCGAGCTTACAGAACCTCAATCCCACGCGGATGTGATGGCGGTCTACCGCAATTTTTATGAGGGCGAGCCCTTCGTGACGCTGTGCGAAGATGGCAGCCTGCCCGAAATAAAGCACGTCAATGGCAGTAACGAGTGCCGCATCGGGTGGGTCGTCGACCGGAGGCTTAGCCGCCTCATACTCGTGTCGGCCCTCGACAATCTCGTGAAGGGCGCGGCCGGTCAGGCGATCCACAACATGAACCTCATGCTCGGGCTTGAAGAAACCGAAGGCCTGACGCATAGGGCATGGTATCTGTAAACGGAGGTAACAGAAATGGATACGATCATACTGCAAGACAAGGCAAAAATACTCATCGAGGCGCTTCCCTATATCCAGACACTCAGCGGAAAGACTGTCGTCATCAAGTACGGCGGCAACGCGATGCTGGATGACGCTATCGTCGAAACCATCCTTCAGGACATCACGCTTCTCAAGTATGTGGGCGTCAATCCAATCGTCATTCACGGAGGCGGACCCGACATCAACGCTCTGCTCGCGCGCCTTGGCATAGAGTCCCAGTTCCACGAGGGGCTCCGCGTAACCGACGAGGCGACGATGGAAGTGGTGCAGATGGTGCTCACCGGAAAAACCAACGCAAACATCGTATCCCGCCTTAACAAGATGGGCGCCCGGGCGATCGGTCTGTCGGGGAAGGACGCAAATCTGATAGAGGTCGTGAAGAAACCGCCGAGAAACGGCGTGGATCTGGGGTATGTCGGACAGATTTCGGGTATCAATGTCAAGCTCCTTGAGACGCTGGCTGCCGAGGAATACATACCGGTCATCGCGCCCATAGGCATCGGTCCCGACGGCCATAGCTACAACATAAACGCAGACACCGTGGCAGGCGAGGTCGCCGCGGCGCTGCGAGCCGAGAAGCTCATGTTCCTCACCGACATCGAGGGAATCCGGATGGATCCCGCTGATCCCGATACGCTCATTCCCGTTATATCTGTAGATCATATCTACCGGCTGATCGAGCAGAAGGTCATAACAGGCGGAATGATTCCCAAGGTAATGGGCTGCATTAAGGGCATCGAGCAGGGTGTACACCGGACGCATATCGTAAACGGCACAATCCCCCACCCCATTATACTTGAAATATTTACTGACAAGGGCATCGGCACAATGGTGACCCGGTAAAGGAGGCTCTCCATGCAGCTGGCGGAAATACAGGCGCTGGATCGCGAATATTATATGACCACGTTCGGAGAGCGTATTCCGGTGTGCTTCGTGCGCGGAGAGGGCTGCAAGCTGTACGATACCGCCGGAAAGGCCTACACAGACCTTTTCGCCGGCATCGCAGTCAATGCACTGGGCTATGCGCACCCGGCGCTGACCGCCGCACTCAGAGCGCAGGTCGACCGGCTCACGCACACCTCGAGCGTCTTCTATGTGGAGTCTCAGGCGCTCCTGGCGCGTATGCTGGTAGAAAACAGCTTCGCCGACCGGGTATTCTTCTGCAGTACCGGCGCGGAGGCCAACGAGGGCGCGGTGAAGCTGGCGCGGAAATACTTCCATGAGCGCGGAGAAAAAAGGTACAGGATCGTCACGCTCCAAAACTCGTTTCATGGCCGTACGCTGGCGATGGTGGCGGCTACCGGTCAGGAGAAATACCAGAAGCCCTACCATCCGCTTCCAGCGGGCTTTGTTAACGTACCTGCTTATGATATTGCCGCGATGCGTGAGGCTGTGGACAGCGAGACCGCGGCGGTGATGCTCGAGACGGTGCAGGGCGAGGGCGGCATTCGTCCGGGAAGTACGCGGTATCTGCAGGCTGTCGCGGACCTGTGCCGGGAAAAAGGCGCGCTGCTTATCATCGACGAGATACAGACGGGCCTTGGCCGGACTGGCAAACTATTTGGCTACCAGCACCACGGAATTACGCCCGACATAATTACGCTCGCTAAGGCGCTGGGCGGA
>JAAYXU010000231.1 GCA_012515725.1 Clostridiales bacterium
GCCGCGTATCTGCTCGACTTCTCCGCGTGTGATGGGCTGCATGTACGCTATGATGGACAGAGTTTCCAGGGCCGCCGCCGACAGACTCTGCCGTATGACCGGAGACAGAACGCGCCGTATTAGATCAGCGTGCTCCCTTCGCGTCGAGAACTGCAGACTGTCCTCAATGAAATTGATTTGTATGCCCCGTCTCTCGTAGCAGTATCGGTCGATCATTTCTTCGATAATCGGCCTGAGCTCCAGCTCGGTCATTTCCAGCGCCTGCGCCAGATCCGCAACGGGCACCGGATCGCCCGCTGCAAAAAGTACCGCCTCGATGGCGGACATGATTTCCTCCCGGCTCATACTGATCCCCTCTCCCCCTACCGCATCACACATGACCCGCGGCGGTCCCCCTCTCCTCCAGCATGATCTCGTCGTCGATGCGGGACTGCAGCACTGCGACTCGATTAAGACGAATGAGCTCCAGCAGCGCTATGAAAGTGACCACGACTTCCTCCCGCGTGGGCCGTCCCTCGAAAAGAGAGGAGAACGCGACGCGCGAGCGCCCCGTAAGGCGGCTGCGGATATAGAATATCCGCTCCTGTATCGTAAAGGAATCCCGCTCGATAGCCTGCGCGGACTCGGGCTCCTCGTCCCGGCCGCTCCTGCGCAGTACGTCGCGTAGCGCCTGGCACAGCATCGAAACGCTGGCGTTGTCAAAGTCGTATTCTGATTCGCTGTACAGCTCATCGGGTTTCTTGTAAAACAGCAGCCCGGTCTCCTCCTCCCGCTCGCGCAGCCGCTCGCAGGCGAGCTTGTACTGGCGGTAGGCCTCCAGCTGCTCTATGAGAAGCGCTTCGTCGTCGATCTGCTCCTCAGATTCCTCGTCCCTGGCGCGGGGCAGCAGCTTGCGGGACTTGATCTCCAGCAGTCTGGCGGCCATGGCCAGGAACTGGCTGGAGCGATCCATGTCCATGTCGCGCATCAGCGACACATAATCGAGGTACTGCTCGGTGATCTCGGATATGTTGATATCCCGGATGTCCAGCTGGGAGGCCGATATGAGGTGCAGCAACAGATCCAGCGGGCCCTCGAAGGGCTCCAGCACGACATGATATGCCATAGTCAGCCCCCTCAGAGTATGAACCCGTAGAATCGTTCGAATATGTTCCAGAAAAAACTTACGCCCACGCTCAGCACCATACCCAGTACGCCTATGAACGAGAGCGCGATCAGCAGCACGAAGCCGTACCGCTCGAGTTTCCAGAGTGTGCTTCTGTTGCGCACTGGCAGCAGGGTTCTGAGTACGTTATAGCCATCCAGAGGCGGGATGGGAAGCAGATTAAGTATGAACAGCACTAGATTAATAGTGACCATGGGCTCCATGAGGCTCATGAAAAGCCCTTCGCCGACATTGAAGCGGTATCGCGCGATGAGCAGCGCGCCCATCGATACAAAGGCGATCATCAGGTTCGAGAGCGGTCCCGCAAGCGAAACCCACAGGAATCCAAACCTCCTGTCGCTGAAGTTCGAGGGATTGGTGCGCACCGGCCTGGCCCACCCGAATCCGAAGAAAACAAGCATGAGCGTACCGACGAAGTCGAGATGCGCCCGCGGGTTGAGCGTAATGCGTCCGTCCATACGGGGTGTGGGATCCCCCAGGCTGTCAGCCATCAGCGCGTGACTCAGCTCATGGATAATAAGACCCACCAGAATGGCCGGCAGCGAAAATAGTATCAGCAGGGGGTTTTGCAATCTGCTCAGCATCGTTACCTTCCTTTACATGGCTCCTATTATAGACCACTCCGGCTCCTGCTGCAACAAAAGAAAGCCCCCGGACTCCCGAGGGCCTTCCAAAGCGGTGTCAGGAAAGATATCGTCTCCTATCCGCCCGACGTGAAGCAGCCGATGATTTTCCTGAAATAATCCCAGACCCCGGCTGCTTCCACATCGCGGTCGCTGACCACGTCGTAGCGGTACACGATCTCATTGTCCAGCGATACGACGACCTCGCCTATCTTCTGTCCGCTCTTTACCGGCGCTTTTATACCCTCAAACATATCGACCGTATAGGATGATCTGTCCTGGCTGCCCTTTTCGATAAATACCGATACCCGGTCGGATACGATGCCGTTAATGCGATCCTGCCTGCCGCCGGTTACCGGCACATCCAGAGCAACCGCCTCGCCCCGTCCCATGATCACATGCGTCTCATAGTTGGCAAATCCATAGTTGAGGAGCTTTGTGGCTTCCTCAAACCGTATGGCGCTTGTCTGCGAGCCCAGTATCACCGCGATGAGCCGGGTATCGTTCTTGGTCGCCGTTGCCGATATGCAAAAGGCTGCGGCGCTCGTGGAGCCGGTCTTTACGCCGTCGCAGCCCGGA
>JAAYXU010000232.1 GCA_012515725.1 Clostridiales bacterium
GGGGCGGGAGGCTCCCTTCGGGACCTGTAGTCATGCCTGTTTATTTACACAGAACTATTTTACACTAACTTTCTTGAGTGGGTCGCAGTTTGCTTTCTCCCCGAAATATGCTACAATAACCCGGATACACCAGTATAAAGGAGTGCCCTTACGATATGTACACGATACGGAAAAAAGAAAAGCTAGCGCCCACTATCTATAGTATGGATATTGACGCGCCCCGCGTGGCACGGAAAGCCAAAGCGGGCCAGTTCGTGATTCTGCGCTCCCACGAAGAGGGGGAGCGCATACCGCTAACCGTCGCCGGCACTTGCCCGGAGGCGGGAACTGTCACGGTCATATTTCAGGTCGCGGGGCTGAGTACGCAGCTCATGGCCTCTCTGGAGGAAGGACAGACTTTCACCGATCTAGCCGGTCCGCTGGGCAAGCCATCGCCGCTTCCCGAGAAAGGCCGCGTACTGTGCATCGGCGGTGGCGTTGGCACCGCGGTCGTTTATCCCTCCATACGTGAGCTGCACCGGCGCGGCGTGTCGGTCGACGTTATTATCGGCGCTCGCAGCAGCGAGTTCCTGATACTCGACCGGGAGATTGCGCCTATTTGCGACCGTCTGTTTATCACGACCGACGACGGGACGCGGGGAAGGAAGGGATTCGTCACCGATCAGCTGCGTGATTTGCTCTCGTCCGGGGAAAAGTATGACGAGGTCATCGTCATCGGGCCTGTCATCATGATGAAGCTGGTCGCGGCGGTCACCCGCGAGTACAGGGTCCACACGACAGCGAGCCTGAATCCCATCATGGTGGACGGAACTGGTATGTGCGGGAGCTGCCGGGTCACGGTGGGCGGCGAGGTCAAATACGCCTGCGTGGACGGGCCGGATTTCGACGCGCACCTAATCGATTTCGACGAGCTCATGAACCGTCAGTGCGTTTACAAAGACGAGGAAAAGGAAACGCGGGAGAATCACTCCTGCGGAGGAAATTGCATATGCCACTGAAACTTAATCGAACCGCGATGCCCGAACAGGACCCAAAGGCGCGCTCTGCAAACTTTGAAGAGGTGGCGCTTGGATACACCGAGGAACAGGCGCGAACCGAGGCGTCCCGCTGCCTTGGATGCAGGAACCCGCTCTGCGAGGGAGGATGCCCGGTGCAGGTTCCCATCCGTGACTTCATTGCCGAGGTGAAGAAGGGTGACTTCGCCAAAGCATACCGGATTATCAACGAGACAAACAGCCTCCCAGCGGTCTGCGGGCGAGTGTGTCCGCAGGAGGAGCAGTGCGAAAAGGAATGCGTTCTCGCGAAAAAGGGCGCTCCGATCGCGATCGGGCGTCTTGAGCGCTACGTGGCGGACTGGGCGATGGCGCACGGACTGGGCGACGACGTAAAGCCGCCCGAGTCAAACGGCCACAAGGTAGCTGTGGTAGGAGCGGGGCCTGCGGGTCTGACCTGCGCGGGCGATCTGGCGCGCAAGGGCTATGAGGTGACGGTGTTCGAAGCCTTTCATAAGCCCGGCGGCGTTCTCGTATACGGCATTCCCGAGTTCAGACTGCCCAAATCGCTGGTGGAGCGCGAGATCGAGACGCTCAAAAAGCTGGGCGTGTGCTTCGAACTCAACACGATAGTAGGGCGCACAGTGGAAATAGGGGAGATGTTCGAGCAGGAAGGCTTCGAGGCGGTTTTTGTGGGCAGCGGCGCGGGTTTACCGCAGTTTTTGGGCATTCCAGGCGAGAACCTCAACGGCGTTTACTCAGCTAACGAATACCTGACACGAATCAATCTCATGAAGGCATACCGACCTGACAGCCTGACCCCGGTCAAGAAGGCAAAGCGCGTCGTGGTCGTAGGCGGTGGCAATGTCGCGATGGACGCCGCCCGCTCGGCGCTGCGCATGGGCGCGCAGACACGCGTAGTCTACCGGCGCTCGATGCAGGAGCTTCCCGCGCGCAAAGAGGAAGTGCATCACGCGATCGAGGAGGGCGTAGAATTCGATCTGCTGACGAACCCGAAAGAGATACTGGGCGATAAAGGTTGGGTGCGCGGCATTCGCTGCGTGCGCATGGCGCTGGGAGAGCCTGACGAGTCGGGCCGCCGGCGCCCGGTCGAGCAGCCGGGTTCGGAGTTCGAGATAGAAACCGATCTGGTGATCATAGCCATCGGAACCAGGCCCAATCCGATGCTGACATCGGTGACAGAGGGACTCGAAACTACCCGCTGGGGCGGCATCATCGTCGATGAGGATACGATGGAGACGCGGCTGCCCGGCGTATACGCGGGCGGTGACGCGGTGACGGGAGCGGCTACCGTCATACTCGCGATGGGCGCGGGAAAGACCGCGGCCGCCTCGATCGATCGCCAGATCATGGGGCCCGGAAAGGCGGACGACGAGAGAATCTGAATGTTTGTGGATATCGCAAAAATCTATATTAAGTCTGGCGACGGCGGCGACGGATGCGTATCTTTCCGCCGTGAGAAATATGTGCCGCGCGGCGGCCCCGACGGCGGCGACGGCGGCCAGGGCGGAGACATCGTGTTCGAGGCGAACCCGGCGATGCGCACGCTGCTGGATTTCCGCTACCGACGCAAATACGAAGCATCGCGCGGCGACGACGGTGACAGCGGCAAGCGGACCGGACGCAGCGCCCCACCGCTCGTAATCGAGGTTCCTCCCGGCACGGTGGTGCGCAGGAGCGATACCGGCGAGGTGGTGGCAGATCTGAGTACCCCGGGCGAGCGGATCACCGTGCTGCGCGGCGGACGGGGAGGCCGGGGCAACGCGCGTTTTACCACATCCACGCGGCAGAAACCCGCTTTTTCGCAGCCCGGACAGCGCACGCAGTGCTACGAAGTGACGCTGGAGCTCATAACGCTGGCTGACGTGGGACTGGTCGGGTACCCCAATGCCGGGAAATCCACGCTGCTAGCCGCAGCGACCGCAGCGCGGCCCAAAGTGGGGGACTATCCGTTTACTACGCTCAGTCCGAATCTGGGCGCGGCGCGCTTCGACGAGTACAGCTTCGTCATCGCCGACATACCAGGACTTATTGAGAACGCCCATCAGGGCGCGGGGCTGGGGCACGATTTCCTGCGCCACATATCGCGCACGCGAATGCTGATCCATGTCGTAGACGCGGCCGGTGTAGAGGGCAGGGATCCTGTGGAGGACTATGAGAGCATCCGCCGCGAGCTGAGCCTTTTTAATCCGGCGCTTCTGTCGCTCCCCGAGATCGTCGCCGCCAACAAAACCGATATTCCCGGCAGTCAGGAGAATGTGGCGAGGCTCCGTGAGCATGTGGGGGAGAGCGCGCGGGTACTGCCCATATCGGCGGCGACCCGGGAGGGAGTTTCCGCGCTCATGCGGGAGACGGTCCGCGTGCTGCGGACGCTACCTGAGCCCGAGCCGCTGCCTGTGGAAACTGAGCTTGCCTCCCTCATCGCTGACCGATTCGAGGTCAGGCGGGTGGAGGATGGCTACCTCGTGACTGGAACACTGGTCGATAGGATGCTGGAAGCGGCAAACCTTGACAATCCCGATTCGTTCCGGCAGTTTCAGCGGCAGCTCCGGGAGCGGGGCATCATCGACGCGCTCCGGGAAAAGGGAGCAGGCGAAGGCGATACCGTTATAATGGGCGAACTGCAGTTTGAGTTTGAGGAATAGAGGCGTATATGCTTAACGGAAAACAGAGGGCCGGGCTCCGCAGGCTGGCCAACACGACCCCGCCTATCTTTCAGATCGGCAAGGGCGGTATAAGCGACAACCTCGTATCCCAGGTGGACGGCGCACTGGAGACCCGGGAGCTAGTCAAGATAGCTATCCTTCGCACAGCGCAGCTCGACACACGCGAGACGTGCGACGAGCTTGCGCGCCGCACCGGCGCCGAGCCGGTGCAGGCGATAGGCAAGCGTTTCGTACTCTACCGGGAGTCAGCGGAAAATAAGCGGATTAACCTTAATAATCTGCCATAGACGCGCCGGTATCATCCGTTTCCGGTCTGTTCGGCTGCGACGGTCTTGCGATTCCTGAAACGGATGAACGAGACTACAGCGAGCACCGCGCACAGACCGGCCATTGTGAGATACCATGTCTTGAAGGGCGTCAGCAGAGACAGGCCCGCTAGCAGCGCGCCGCATACGGCATACCGCAGCGGCCGCGCCCAGGACGCAAAACCGCCCCGACGCGCTCGCCGGGCTCGCAGTTTGGCGCGGGCTGCAATAAGAAAGCGACGCTCCTCGGTGTCGGGCATGAGGTATCCGGCTTCGGCGGCAAGTTCGGCCAGCTTTTCCTCATCGAGCAGTTCCAGCGGAGGGTTTCTTACTTCGTTGGCGTAGGAAAGCGCCTCGGGCTCGAAAGCGGCCGATGAGGCGACGATGAGGTTGCGCACTCCTTTTTCGCGGGCAAGGTCTACACAGTCCATGAGCGCTTGCGCCGTCACCGGGCAGGAGGGATGCCGTTTGAGCGCGGCCACGCCGTAGGACTGTCCGTCCAGCGCCAGATGCAGGAACGCTTCCTCGGCAGCGGGAAGGTAGAGATACCCCTTGACGCGGCACAGTACGTCCACCAGGAAGCGGTGGAAGGACGCCGCGCTGCCGCGCACGACATGGTCGCACAGCCATAGCCGGTATGCCATACCGTAGAGGCCCCTGCGGTACCGCTCCCGGCGGACGCTCTGGAAGCTCAGGTAACCAGCTCCTGCGATCGCCGCGAAGAGCAGTGATAGGGGAACCGATATCCACAGATCGTTGAACCGGCTTTGAAACCATAAACCCGAGGCAAGCCAGACCAGCGCGAGCAGGGCGATGCTGTCCAGTATTCCCGGAAGGGCCGGGAGGATCCGATGGGTTCTGGATTTACCGTGTTTAGTCATAATAACACCTCCATACCCAGTGTGACCAAAATCTGGTCTCGCTATGCGGGGGAAAGGAAAAATCATGGATGCGTTTCCGGTGTTCTCCTTTAAAGACGCACGGGATATGCGCATTGGTCTCATGGGCGGAACGTTCGACCCGATACATATGGGCCACCTGTACGCCGCCCGTCAGGCGCTATTGGGCGCGGGACTCCACCGTGTCGTGCTGCTGCCGTCCGGAGTCCCTCCTCACAAGATGACCGGAGCGAACGCGCCGGCCGGGGATCGCCTAGCTATGACTGCTTTGGCGGTGCGGGGTCAGCCGGGGCTTGCGGTCAGCGACTACGAGATAGCAGGCGGGGCGCGCTACACAGCCGATACGCTAGATGGGATCCGCCGACTGTGCGGATCGGGCTGCTCGCTTTCATTCATACTGGGCGCTGATTCGCTGCTCGATCTTCGGCGCTGGTACAGGCCCGACAGACTGCTGTCCCTCGCCGATATCGTCGCCGTGTACCGTCCGGGCTATGAGGTCTGCGCGCTGCGCGCCGAGGTGGAGTACCTGCGCGCGAATTTCGGCGCGCGCATTGCGCTTATTATGAACGGAGGCGTGGACATATCCTCAAGCTGCATACGGGAGAGGACGGGGCGGGGACTTCCGCTTGAGGGACTTGTGCCGGACGCCGTAGCCGCCTACATCCGGGAAAAGGGACTGTATGGTTACAAACAGGACTCATGAACAGGAAGATTTCTATCGGCAATGGCTCATTAAGCATCTGAAACCCGCGCGGTATGAGCACAGCCTGGGAACGCAGAGCGCGGCAGCGGAGCTCGCTCGCCGTTTCGGGGAGGATCCCGGACGGGCATCGCTGGCGGGGCTTCTTCACGACTGCGGAAAGAGCCTGGACGACGCGTCCCTCGTGCGCACCGCGCGCGCCTACGGATTCGATATGGATGAGATACTGCTCCGGAGCCCGGCGCTGCTGCACGCACCAGCGGGGGCGTGGATCGCCCGTGAGGAGCTCGGCGTAACCGACGAGGCGGTGCTCTCAGCCATATGCTGGCACACGGTGCCGCGTCAGGACATGGCCGGGCTGGACAAGGTCGTATCGGTTGCCGATCTCATAGAGCCTACACGCATCTATCCTGGTGTCGACCAGCTGCGGATGGCGGCCGAGCGCGATCTGGACGAAGCGTTCATGCTGGGGCTTGAGCGTGTGATGATTCACGTGCTCGAGCGGGGACACCTCTTGCATCCTAATACGGTCACGGTGTATAATAGCATCCGCTGGAACCGGATGGAAAACGCTTGAACACGGCCGGCTCCAGGATTCAGCCCGACAGGAGAGAGAACCGATTGCATAGCGAGGTCAGCCAGTCAGCCCAGCGCGTCGCCGAAAGGCTTCTTGAAAAGAAAGCGCAGGATATCCGGATCGTCGACATATCCGGTATGACAATTATTGCCGACGCGTTCGTCATCGCCAGTGGTCGCACAGTGGTGCAGACCCGGGCGCTGTATGACGAGCTGCTTGAGAAGGAAGGGCCTCCCCGCAGGGCGGAAGGCTACGCGGCGGGCCGATGGATCATGATGGACTACGGCGACATACTCGTGCATATCTTCCATGAGGAAGAGCGCGAGTTCTACGATCTGGAGCGCCTGTGGGACCGCGGGA
>JAAYXU010000233.1 GCA_012515725.1 Clostridiales bacterium
GACTGGCTCAACGACGAGGGGCTTCTCTACGATAGCGCCGACGCGGAGGCTGTGGCGCGCTATTTCACGGTCAACGGAGCAGACGCGGTTTTCGCGCCCCACTGCAACTTCGGCACCGGGGACGCGGTGGCGCGGATGGCGAAGCTGGCAGACAGACCGCTGCTCCTGTGGGGGCCGCGCGACGACCGGCCGCTTCCCGACGGACTACGCACACGGGACTCCCAGTGCGGGCTGTTCGCGACCAGCAAGGTGCTGCAGCGATTCGGCGTTCCCTTTACCTACATGGAGAACTGTGCGCTCGATTCCCCGGTTTTCGCGCGCGAATTCGACCGCTTCCTGTCGGTGTGCTCGGTCGTAAAGAACTTCCGCGGCATGCGCATCGGCCAGATCGGCACCCGGCCCGAGGGCTTCTGGTCGGTCATATGCGATGAGGGCGAGCTGCTTGGCCGCCTGGGCATACAGACGATACCCATATCGCTGCCCGAGATCGGGCAGGCGATGGAGGAGCTTCTCGCGGCGGGCGACAAACGCGTGGACGGCGCGGTCGACCAGTTCCGGTCCCGCTACGAGTATTCGTGCGGGGAAAAAGCGCTCCGTAACATGGCCGCCCTGAAGCTCGCGATATCCGACTGGGCGGCAAGCCGGAATCTGTCGGCCGTCGCGATACAGTGCTGGAACGCGCTGCAGGCGATGACCGGAGTCATGCCCTGCCTCATTAACGGCGAGCTAACCGAGGAAGGGCTGCCCATGGCCTGTGAAACCGATATTCACGGCGCGGTCACGTCCGTCATACTTGCGTCGGCGACACGGGGCCGCACGCCCATATTCTTCTCGGATCTGACGGTGCGCCATCCCGACAACGACAACGCCGAGCTCCTTTGGCACTGCGGGCCCTTCCCCTATTCGCTCAAAAAGCCCGGCGCGCCCGCCCGCATCGTAGAGCATTATCTGCTGGGCAGCCACAGCCCCGGCGTCGGCGAATGGCCGATACGCGGCGGCGACATCACGGTCTGCCGCTTCGACGGCATAGGCGGCTCGTACCGGCTTCTCTCCGAGGAAGGCGTAAGCGTCGACGGCCCGGTCAACCGGGGCACGTACGTGTGGGTGGAGTTCCCAGACTGGCCCGCGCTCGAGCGGAAATTCATAGAGGGCCCCTATATACACCATGTGGCCTGCGTGCACGGGAAGCTTTCGGCGGTGCTGGACGCCGCGACGACATATCTTCACGGTATAAAGCCTGACCACTGCTAGTTAAAAATAAACGTGCCGTTCCGCGCCGCGGGACGGCTTTTTTATATGTAATTAATGTCTGTATGGCGCACTTGAAAAGCGCGGTGCTACATGTTAGGATGATCTTATCCGATATAGAAACGAGGTTTCGTTATGAAATTCATGGTCGGCTATCAGCTAACCGAGACGAATCGCTTTCGCGATCTGCTGGTAAGCCACAGCGATTCGATATCCGAAATATATTTCCCGTGGTCGGACATGCCCAACGGGCGCAATCCGTTCACGGTGAACGAGCTCTATCAGCCCTGGGAGGCGCAGCAGCGGCTGGTCGAGGACCTTGAGATATTTAAAAAAGCGGGCATCGGCCTCAATCTGCTCCTGAACGGCAACTGCTACGGGCAGTACAGCCTGTCCAAGCATCTTTTCCAGACCGTCGGCGACATCGTCGACTACATCGGCTCGCGTTTCGCGCCGCCTTCGGTGACTACGACTTCGCCGCTCATCGCCCGGTTCATCCACCAGAACTTCGAGGGTCTGGAGGTGCGCGCGTCGGTCAACATGGACATCGGCACCACGCAGGGAATGGACTATGTCGCCGACGTGTTCGACGGATTCTATCTGCAGCGGGAGTTTAATAGGAATGAGGAGCGCATCGGGCGCAATCTCGAATGGTGCCGCGCGCGCGGAAAGAAGCTCTATCTGCTCGCTAACAGCGGATGCCTTAACGACTGCTCGGCGCACGTCTTTCACGACAACCTCGTCGCCCACGAGAACGAGATACGTAAGGTGGACAACGCCGTCTCCTTCAAGGGCGTGTGCTGGGACTATCTGAAAAACCGGGAAAAATGGGTGTCGGTTATTCGGGACGAGAGCTATGTGCGGCCCGAGGACATCGCGCTCTACGACGACTGGTTTCCGGTCGTCAAGCTCGCAACGCGCACGAACGCTCTGCCAGAGCGGGTCGTGAGCGCCTACCTGTCGGGCCGTCACGCGGGCAATACGCTGGACCTTCTAGAGCCCAACCACTCGGGGGTGCTTTATCCCTATATTATCGACAACCAGCGGTTCCCGGCCGACTTTGGAAAGACCGTGCTGCGCTGCGACAAGCGCTGCGACCGCTGCGGGTACTGCGCGCAGGTACTCGAGCGGGTGCTCGTGAACGCCGAGGAATACGGCGCGCTGTAGCGCTACGTAAACGTCAGCGCGTACTCCTGTACCGACCGCCCGCCCGGCCCCAGCATCCGTATGCCCGGCCGGTCGGCGAGCGCGTCGCTGCCGCCCACGCGCGGCGGCAGGCCGTTCCACGGCTCCAGGCAGATATACGGACTGCCGCTTCCCGGCGGCGGCCACAGCGCGAAGAATTCAAAGTCGTCAAA
>JAAYXU010000020.1 GCA_012515725.1 Clostridiales bacterium
GACGAGGCGCTCGCGCTCCTTATAACTGCGCTGGATCCTGCAGGCGCGGTATCGGCGCTGGATGCGCTGGGACAGAACCGGAGCGGACTGGAAGGTATCTTGTCGGTCTGGCAGACCGCGCTGCGGGACGCGCTCATGACTCAGTGCGGCGGCGCGGATATCGTATACGCCGACCGGTGGCGCGATGTGGCGATGATAGCCGAGCGACTGACGCGGGACGCAATACTGTCCCGATTAGGGGCTGTTGCAGCGACTGAGCGAAGGCTTCGCGGCAATGGCACGTTTTTATCGGTCTGCAGCAGACTGCTGCTGACATTAGGAGGACATACACCCGATGATTTCAGTACTGGGGGTTCGCTTCAGGCGAACCGGTAAAGTGTATTATTTTGATCCGGGCGAGTTGCATGTGGAAAAGGGAGAGGGCGTCATCGTCGAGACGGCGCGCGGCCTCGAGTTCGGAGAGGTAACGGATACACCCCACGAGGTGCCCGAGGAGCAGGTCGTCCTGCCCCTTAAGAAGGTCATCCGTGCCGCGACCGAGCAGGACTGTCGGCATGCCGACGCCAACCGGGAAAAGGAAAAGGAAGCCGCGGTCGTCGCCGAGGAGCGCATCGTGCGGCTGGGCCTTGAGATGAAGCTGGTTGACGTTGAGTACGCCTTCGATTCCAGCAAGATCATATTCTATTTCACCGCCGACGGACGCGTGGACTTCCGAGAGCTTATCAAGGAACTGGCGCAGCATTTCCATACGCGTATTGAGCTGCGGCAGATAGGCGTGCGTGACGAGACCAAGATGAAGGGCGGCCTTGGGCCCTGCGGTCGGGAAATATGCTGCTCAGGTTTCATGACGAATTTCCATCCGGTATCTATCAAAATGGCCAAGGAACAGAACATATCTCTGAATCCCTCCAAGATATCGGGCCTGTGCGGCCGCCTCATGTGCTGCCTAGAGTTCGAGCACGCGCACTATCACGATATGCGCGCGAAGCTGCCCCGGAAGGGCGCGGATGTTATGACGCCCAACGGCCCCGGAGTGGTGGTGGAGAATAACGTTCTGGAGGGAAAAAGCCGTGTCCGCGTGACGTTGCCCGACAAGACGGTCGATTTGGTAGAGTATCCGCTCGAAGAACTAAAGGTCATATCCGCCGAGGAGCGTGAGGAAGCGCTCCTCAATCCCGATCGCTTTACGATGGTAGAGGAGGAGGTGGAACTCGACGAGGGACCGATGGTATTTGCCGACGGATCGGTGGGCAACGACCGCCCCCCCACGTCGCAGAAGGCCTCCGGCTCTCCGGCCGGATCCCGAAGGCGCAATAACCGGAACCGGCGCTCCCGAAATAAAGGCGGAGCGCAAAAATCCCGCCAGGATCAGGGATCAGACGCCAGCGGCGCTTCGGGCGGAATTCAGACACAGGCAAAGACGCAATCCCAGGAGCCTGCTGGCGAAGGTTCGGGCGCGCGTAAAAAGCGTCGCCGTCGTTCCAGACCGCAGGGCGAAAATGGACAGAAGAATCCGTCGCCCCGTCCCGACACGCACTGACAGAGCCGCAGTATCGCGCGGCGCGATCAAAGCATAAGGGTGTTTACATGATTGTCCATACATTCGCAACGCCCGGATCCGTCGTGGACCCGGCGCATACTGTACAGGGCTGCTTTGCGGTCGTGCTGGACGTCCTGCGGGCTACCAGCACCATCATCACCGCGCTAAGCCGGGGAGCCCGGGCTGTGATACCGGTAGAGGATATTCCCGACGCCATCGCGCTCAAGCGCACGCTGGACCGCGACGCGGTGCTTCTGTGCGGTGAGCGGCAGGGGGTGCGCATATCCGGATTCGATCTGGGGAATTCGCCGCTCGAATACACATCCGAGCGAGTGGCAGGCCGGACGCTCGTCATGACCACGACCAACGGGACACGGGCGATCGTCGCCGCCCGGGACGCGGAGGAGATC
>JAAYXU010000234.1 GCA_012515725.1 Clostridiales bacterium
ACTGCAATTCTTCATGCAAGTCAACCTGACGCAGAAAAACCGGAGCGAAAGCATTTGTTCTCCATAAAATAACGGTCGTCGAAAGTGATCCGCCGGGCTACTGCATAACATCATATTAGGAGTCGTAGGCGGGGGCTTGCTCCCGCCGCGTCCCTGTTTGCTCTTTACTTATTCAGGTTCTTTATAAGTGATAATTATGAGCGTCGCCCCCCGCGATCAGGCACAGCAAACAGAACTTAGTTAGCTTTATTCATGAATCGCTAAAATAACGTAGTACAGTCAAATGCTGTTGAGTAAATGCTTTTACCCTGCAGAAAAACAGGAGGGCGCGAGCGCGCCCCCCGATGCTATAAAACTACCTGCTATGCCAGCGCCTCCATCCACGCGTCGAGCAGAGCGATCGCACTGCGAATGTCCTCTATCTGCTGGGGGCCTTTGATCTCGCGCTCGATGATGAGCGGCCCCGCAAATCCCAGCGCGTCCAGTTTGCGCAGCACCTCCGGGAAATCCACCCTTCCCTGCCCCACCGGCATTTCCTTTCCCAGTCTGCGCGGGTCGGTCGGATACTCGCCGTCCTTGACGTGCAGACTCCGCACATACTGGCCGAACATGTCCACGGCGTCGACAGGATTGGCCTTGCCGTAGAGCAGTAGATTCGCGGTGTCCAGATTGATGCCCAGATGCTCCGCTCCCGCGTCCTCTATCGCGCGGCGCAGTGTGATGGGCGTCTCCTGACCGGTCTCGAGGCAGAAAACGTGACCCAGCCGCCCGGCATGATCGGCGAGCCGGCGCAGGCAGTCCACCATGACGCTGTAGAGAGGATTGTTTGGATCCTCCGGTATGAAGCCCAAATGGGTACAGCTTAGCGGAATGCCGATCTCGTTGACGAACGTCATCTCCCGTATGAGCGCCTCCATACGCCGGGCGCGGTATTCCTCGGGCAGCAGTCCCAGCGTGATCGGTCCCTCTATGAAGTTCCATTTGGCCGGACCCGGCCATCCTATGATCGACGTCATCGCGCCGAATCCCTCCAGCGCCCGGGCGGCCTTCTCGGCGTTCTCGTCGGTGCACTGCCCATCGTCCCATATAGATACCTGGCAGGTATCAAGGCCCATATCCCGCAGCGGGCCGACCCCGCGCTCCAGCAGGTCCGACAGACTTATTATGGTTCCCACAGGCCATTTGCGTTTGCTCATATTTCCCTCCCGCTATTCGACGGCGATTATCTTGCCGCCGCGATCCGCCGATACCATCTCGGCCTGCGCTATCCGGATGCTGTCCATCGTGGAGCGGGGCGACGCGACCGTGATGGGCCTATCGCGGAGCACCGCGTCGATGAAATACCGTATCTCGTTGTAGTACCCCTGCTCGGGACCCAGCTCGGGACTGAACTTCTTCCCCTCCACAGGATAGACGGTGACGCCATCACTATCTAGCGCGATCATTGCTTTCTCGAAGTTGACCCGGTATGTCATCGCAAAGCCGTACCCGTCCCCGTTGATGGTCCAGTCGTCCTGGGCGTTGACGGCCATGCCCGGGTAAATGTAGTTAGTGGACAGCGCGTCGTAGCCGGTGCTGTAGAGGCCCTTTACACCCACGCATGAGACCGCGCGGGGCATACCGAAGAGCCAGTTGATCATGTCCACATCGTGCACGTGCTGGTCCAGCAGCGCGCCGCCTGACAGACTGCCGTCCTTCATCCAGTCGTTCCAGGTCCATTTGGGAGAACCGCCGCCCCGGTAGAAGTAGGCGCACACGACCTTGCCGTACCGGCCGTCTTCTATGCACTCCTTGAGAAGCTGATACGCCGGCCAGAATCTCAGGCACTGGGCAACCATCAGCTTCTTACCGGTTTTCTCGGCGGTTTCAACCATCTCCGCGCAGGCCTCCACGCTGATGGCCATGGGTTTCTCGGACAGCACGTGCAGCCCTGCGTTCATCGCGTAGACGGCAATGGGCGCGTGCAGGTACGTCGGAACGGCCAGATCCACGTAGTCCAGATCCTCTTTGGCTATCATTTCCTTGTAGTCGAGATACTTGGCGCAGCCTTGGACCGGACCTACGTCCTTTCCGATATCGATATTGAAATCTCCGCCCGACTTGCCTGCCAACTTCCGGGGATCAACGTCGCACAGCGCCGCAAGTCGCACCGGCGCGCCTTCCTTCATGAGCCGCTCGTATATGGCAACATGGCCCCTGCCCATGCCGCCGACGCCGATCATACCAACCTTGAGCATTTTTTATCCTCCCTGTCTTCCGACTATGCGGCGCATCGCCGCCGCCAGATCGTACACGTTCTGATCGCCAAAGTGCTTATACGCGCCCACCTCTGCGATGATATAGTCATCGTATCCTGCCTGGGCAAACGCCCTCATGACCTCGGGAAAATCGACGTCGCCGCCCAGCAGATTGACAAATCCGCTCAGCGTCCCCACATCGCGGCGGAAGTCCTTGACGTGGGCTTTCAGTATGCGGCTACCCAGTATCCGGATCCAGTGCTCGGGGAAGCCGTACTGTATCACGTTGCCCACATCGAAGTAGCAGCCTACGTACGGATCATTCACAGTGTCGATAAAAGTGCGCATTTCGAGCGGCGACAGCAGGAAATGGTTCCACACGTTCTCAACGCCGATGCGCACTTTGCAGGAGCGCGCATGAACAGCGGCGGTCGATATCGCCTCCAACGCGCGGTCCCATGCCACGTCATACTGCACAGGCGGAGCCGACGCGAATGACGCGTACACGCAGCCTGGCACCACCAGCACCACGTCCACATTAAGCAGCGCGGCGACCTCCAGCTGGCGCTTCATGACCTGAAGCGATTTGTCCCTGATCACGGGGTCGTCGCTCGTACACGGGTATTTCCAGTAGAGTCCGCTGGCCAGACTGGTGATAGACAGTCCCGCGTCGGCGATCTGACCGCGCACCGCGGTTATTTCGCTGTCAGAGCTTTCAAGGCTGAGCGGCCCTGTTTCGTCAAAGGCCGGCTCGTAGCCATCGAATCCCGCCTGCTTTGCCAGATCCAGCTGCTCGCCAAGAGATAATCCGGGCGGAAAAGACCACGCGTTAATGCCGATTTTCATTTGCCGTCCCTCCTGTTTTGTATTACCTACATTTTACAGCAAATATGGCCCGATGTATTTATACGATCAGGCACAGATTTTGCATAATCAGTACCCATGTGGTATAATTAGGGAGAGTCCTTCCGGGAGGCCGCCATGCAATACACATATGTAAATCTGGATCCGGCTTTTTCAGTCACCAAACTTGTTTCGCTTCATTACAATGAGTTTCCCGTCGGCTACTGTTTTCACGGGGAGCGCCATCCCTTCTGGGAAATCGTATACATGGACAAAGGCTCGGCCCAGATAGGCGCCGACGAGAGGATCACGGATCTCAGAGAGGGATATATCCTTTTTCATCAGCCGGGTGAGTTCCATACCATCCGGGCACAGGGCCCCTCCGCACCTAACATACTGATTGCGGCGTTTTACTGCGACGATCCCCTGATGGACCGGTTCCGGGGCATGAGTACGGAGCTTACGAACGAAGAAAAGCGTATGCTGGGACGAGCCGTCAAGAACGCTTCCGAAGTTTTTGTAAGCTATAAAAAGGACTGCTACATGTCTCCATTGCTGCGGGACGACGCTCCCGTCTGGGGACTGCAGCAGATACGGCTGGAGCTGGAGTCGCTGCTCATATCGCTGGCGCAGCGGATGCACGGAGCGGAGGCCGGAAACGCTGAAGCTTCTCGGCGTCCCACAGCCCCGCTGGCGCGGCTCCGGTACGATACCGATATGGTTCGCTGCGTCGAGGAATATATGACAGCCCATATCGGGGACAGCCTGCGTCTGCGCGATATATGCTCGCATTTCCGCACGACCGAAACCACGCTCAAAAAAATGTTTCACGGTGTGACCGGAAAAGGTATCATGGCGCGCCTCGCCGACATACGCATCGACGCCGCCAAGAGCCTTATCCGCGAAGGGCGCCTCAATTTCTCGGAAATAGCGCTCATGACCGGCTTTTCCACGATCCATTATTTTTCCCGGCGTTTCCGCAAACTGACAGGCATGACGCCCAGCGAATACTCTAAATCCGTCAAGGTCGAATACGAGCGGTAGCTCTCGTTCCTGTGCTCATCATGCAGCGGTATCAGAGTCTGCCTTTTAACCGATAGTGGACGAGAGCCAGCGTCAGCGCTTCAGCCAGCATGGAGGTCCCCAGTGCCAGCGGCGCGATAATCGCCGGGTTTGACAGCCTGCCTCCCGACAGGACCAGCAGCAGCACGCCCGCGCTGAGCGATATGAGCTGCACGATCTTCCCGGTGGACATCCACCGGGTTTTCCGTTCAAGCATCGCGACGCCCCAGTAGTATTCGCGCAGGTTTACCACGAGCGGAAGAGGCAGCGCCACCGCCATGACACCCATCGATAGCTGTGTCAGCGCTTCGCCGCTGCCAAGCAGATCACGGAGTATGAAAGCGCCAAGCGGCGTGAATATCATAAGCGCGAGGGCTGCGACCTGTATCGCGGCAAGTATACCGGAGAATTGCAGTATGCGAATACGATTGCGGTACTGCGCGTCCATAAATCCGAGCACCACCTGATGCAGCATAGCCGACGTGTCCAGCACGCACAGCACCACCGACCAGCCCACCGCATAGGCGGCCAGGGCCAGTTCGGGCGAAGCGGTATGGGCGAGCCCCGTGTTGATGACCGGATCGCTTACCGATCGCAGCAGGCTCATGATGAGCACGGGAAACGAGAACACGACGACCTGACGCGCCGTCAGCGTCCGCACAGTTTCCCCGGCCCGGGGCAGAAAGTCGAGCCTGGCTAGATAGTCGCGGATGCGGTATTTCACCATCGCCCATACGGTGAATCCCTCGATAAAGCCGGTGAGCGTGAATATGATGCCCGGTATGAGCACATCGTGCGCGAAGGAATAGCGGGATAATATGAAAACGCAAAGCATAGTGAAAATAGTCCGCACGAATGTGGCCGTAGGCAGTATGTAGGTTTCACGCAGCCGAATCGCCGCCGGCCCGTATCCGTCGCGCATAAGCCACGCGAACTGCAGCCACATGATGATACGCACCATGAGCAGCGCGGCGCGGGATAGCTCGCGGGAATTACCCATCACCCGCTCGAATATAAAAAGGCCGATCGGTGTATAGCTGACGAGCAGGAATACGCCGATCACCGCCAGCACCACCCATGTGAAAACCCGCCTGCTCACAAGATAGCTCTGGCAGTCGCGCGTCAGTCCCGATATGCATTGACGCACGATCATCGTGGGCGCCTGTATCACCTGATAGAGGCTCTTTGCGAGCGCGAATGCGGCCAGATACAGCTCGGGCTGCGAGAGCCGGGCGATACCGGCGTTCATGAGCGCATGCGAAAGAAGTATGAGAAAACTGGTCATAGCCAGCGGTATGAAGAAGCGGAACATCGCGCGAAAAGAAGGAACCGGATCCGCGCAGCGCTGCTGACTCATGAAATTTCTCCTTTTCTCTCTCCGAAAATATTCCGGCTGTCAGCGCCCGGCTGATCCTATTGCGGCGGCGTCCCCTCCGCAAGACACACTGTCGCGCTTTCAAGGCGATGGCCATGGATCTTCACTACCCTGACCACCAGCCCATACCCCTCCACCTGCGGTGTGCTTCCGTCGTCGGGGATCGTGCCCAGTACACCGAAAACCATACCACCGAATGTCTCGTACTCGTCCTCGGGCAGCAGCACCCCCAGCTGCTCGGATACGTCGCCAAGCGGCGCGGTTCCCCGGATCCGCCATGTCTTTGAGTCGAGACGCTCTATGAGCGGCGGCTCTTCGGGCGCGGTCGCGTCGTCGCCAAGATCGCCCACGAGCTGCTCTAGCAGATCGTTCATCGTGATGATGCCGCTCATGCCGCCATGCTCGTCCAGCACCACAGCGAAATGCACCCGCTTCATTTTCATATTCTGAAAAAGCACGTCGTTGCGCACCGTCTCTGGCACGAAATACGCCGGACGAACCGCGCGCTTGAGCGTGTTGGCGCGCGATGTGTCCTTGAGCCTGAAGTAATCCTTCGCGTACAGCACGCCCTCGACCTGATCGGTCGTGTCGGCGCATACGGGGTACACCGAGTGCCTGCTCTCGACGATGGTGCTTCGCCACTGCTCGTCGGTCTCGTCCATCCACAGGAGGGAGACATCGGTCCGGTGCGTCATGATTTCGGCCGCGGTCTTGTTATCGAACTCGAATATATTCTCGATCATGTCCTTTTCGTCGGGATCGATCGCGCCCTTCTCGCTGCCCGCGTCCACCATCATGCGGATCTCTTCCTCGGTCACCTGCTCGTCGTCATCATTAGGATCGATGCCCAGGAGACGCAGGATACCGTTGGTCGACCGTGTCAGCAGCCATACGGCGGGCGCGAATACGCGGGACAGCAAGCAAATGAAGCCCGACATACTGAGCGCGAGTCGCTCGGCATTCCGCATCGCGACGCGCTTGGGAACCAGTTCGCCAAATACCAGCGTAAAATACGACAGTATCAGAGTGATAATCACTACGGATACCGTGTCGAGCGTAGCGGCGGGGATCCCTACGCCCCGGTTCACGAGCCACGATGTGATGCGCTCGGAGAAGTTGTCGGCGGCAAAGGCGCTGCCCAGGAATCCCGCCAGCGTGATGCCAACCTGTATAGTCGCCAGAAAGCGGGCCGGCTGCTCAATGAGCCCCGAAAGTCGAACCGCCTGCTTGTCCCCCGCCGCCTTGAGCTTAGCGAGCTTGTTGTCGTTCATCGATATGACGGCAATTTCCGCGCAGGCAAACACGGCGTTTAGCGATATAAGTACGATCTGAAGCGCGATTTGCCATGTTAAGCCACTGCCGGGCAAGGCTGAAACCTCCTCACGCGACGCGGAGCATAGATGGTAAACCGCTTTCCTTCAGGGCGGTCCGCAGTCATAGTATCGATTTTAATGAGAGCCTGAATCGTACGCTGCCTAATACGCGGCGGAAGGACGACATATAAAGCGGGTAAAGGGATCGTCCCGTCGCATAATCCGGATAGGGCAGGATCGGAAGAATCACCCAATTTAAACGCACGCATCCTTTCTAATGAAAATAATTATACCATAGATCGGGGGGATGTCAATTTTGCGGGATTGTGTGCGGTCCATTTCATGCTATACGTTATCTATATTTATGTCAACACAAAACGAGAGCGCAACATGCCTGCTCTCATTTCTGGCTTAAATTATAGCCCGTCGCTCCTAAATGAACTCGGTTGGCCAGTAAAATAGCGCTATCGCATCGGACTCGATTTTCCCCCGGAGTCGGGGAAGTGAAGCACCTTACCCCGGTCTGAGGAGAACGCCGGTCTTTTGCGGGGCTTTAGCCGTGTACGAACACGGGCAAGCTGATGATGCCGGTACATGAAGTACATCGGCACCAGCATCAGAAATCCCAGCGCCCAGGAGGCAGCAGAGTTTACGGGCAAAATGAAAGTCAGTATGAATGCGGCGAACGTAAGTCCCGTCAGCACTCCATAGAACAGCATCATGCGCGTCCTCCTGTCCCGCTTTGCGATGTCGTTATTTTGGCCGGAAAAGTCCGGGTTATGTAAGAAAGCCCGGGCTTAGACTTATTATATGTTATCGCTCCAAACCGCTAACTTTTCGCGCGGTAGACGGGCGCTCCGGATGATTCTGCCGCAGCGCGCGTATTTCGCGCACGACGGCGTTGCCCCTGTGCGCCGCTCATGGCAGCGGGATGGGCGTCGGTCCGTCCTCGCGCACGACCAGCATATACCGCATACCGGCCTGCCGCGCCAGTTGCGCCGCATCGCGTATCCGGTGGCCAACATGCGCCGCGCCGTGGGCGTCGCTGCCCAGCGTGACAAACTCCCCGCCCAGCTCCCGGAACCTGCGTACGATCGAGAGCCCGGGCAGAGGCGCTCCCAGGCGGCGATATCCGGATGTGTTGATTTCGAGCGCCAGCCCGGCGGCAAGAGCGGCGCGCAGTATCGCGTCTATGAGCTCGGGTTCTTCGTCCCAATCGAGTGCGCCGTCTTCGTAGGGCGTGAACTTGGTCACGTATGTCAGGTGCCCCAGCGTATCGCAGACCCCGGCCATATGGGGTACGGCGTCCCTGAGCGCTATGAGATAGCGGCGATACGCTTCCTGGCGGGTAACTCCCTCAAAGTATCGCGCTTCATAGGGATCCAGCCCTTCGGCCAGATGGAGCGAACCGATGACAAACTCCGGGCGGATCCGCTCGCGAAGGCGCAGCGCTTCCTCCCAGCCGCTTGGCGTGTAGCCCAGCTCGAGCCCGCGAACGATCATGATGTCCGGATACCGCCTCCGGGCTTCGTCAATGGATTCGATGTACGCCTGCGGGTTTGCAATCGTAAAGATCGTCCCCACAAATCTCGGGTCCGGCGAATCCACATGATCGGTGACAGCGACCTGGCCGATCCCCGCGGCCCGGGCGGCCCGGCACATTTCGTCCAGAGTCTGTCTCCCGTCGGGCGAAAACCGGGTATGAAGATGATAGTCGATCATGCGACGCCCCCTCCCCGCACAGTGTATCACAGCGCCGGGAGCAATACAATGCGCTCAAACGGCTAAACCGGCGCCGCTCGCTTGAGCTCGCTGTCGGTCTACTGCCGCCCCTCGTCATCCATATGGTATATCCGCGCCATTTTCGCCGTAAACCGTCCGTCAGCTTCGTACTCTATGAGCGGCGGCAGCGCCGCGCAGCGGCTGGCGCCGCCCTTGACGGATTCCAGCAGAAAGCGCCCTGCCGGTTCCCCCTCCCGGTGGACGACGGGCCGGAAGCGCTGGGGATGAAAGCCGAAGCGCGCCAAAGTTTGGTCGCACTCCTCCCGCCTCGCCCACGGCAGGATCAGCGCCAGCCTTCCTCCCTCACGAAGAAGAGCCGCGGACGCGCGCACCACATCGCCAAGCGTGCAGCTTACCTCGTGACGCGCGGCGGCGGTGTCCGGATCAGGGCTGATCTTTCCCTCTCCGATACGGTAGTAGGGCGGATTGCATACCGCCAGATCGTAGCTGTGCGCGCAAAGCCTTTCGGGCTCGCGACGCAGATCGCACTTGTATACGCGGATTCGTTCATTAAGTGCGTTCATGGATACGCTCCGCGCGGCGCGGTCTGCGGCGTCGGGGCGCAGCTCCAGCGCGTCGACCCGGCATTGAGGCTCGCGACCGGCCAGCAGCAGCGCGATGATGCCAGTGCCGGTACCCAGGTCGACCGCGCGGTCGGACGATTCCAGAGTGCAAAAATGAGCAAGCAGCACCGCGTCGTCGCCGAACCGCGTGCGTTTTTTACCCTGTATGATCGCAAGACCCGCAAATCCCAGATCGTATACTTTCTCACCGGGTCTCAGCCTCGGATTATCGAGCATAGGCATGCCTGTATTATACCACCAGGTACTTTTTCTAAAAAGCGCTCATATAAAGGTCGGTCAGGGATCCGCCTGCGGCGTACCCTGACCGATGTGAGAGGAGGTAGGTAAGGAGGGGTCCATGAAGATTAGTTTAATACACGCCGCGCCCATTGGAAGGCCGTTGCGTAGTATCCGGTATTGAGCTCGACGATCTTGACGCCGGGCTGGCTGCCTCCGCTGCCTGAGTGGATGAATTTCCCGTCGCCGATATAGATGCCGGCATGGTCCGACAGGTCTCCGTCGGTGATCGTATTAAAGAACAGCAGGTCTCCGGGCATGAGCTCCGAGCGGTTTACGATCTTGATACCATAGTTTGTATAGCCCTGATCGTATGCCGAGCGTGGCAGCGATATGCCGAAGTGCTTGTATACGTAGCATGTAAAGCCCGTGCAGTCGAACGTATCCGGTCCGGACGCCCCAGAGCGGTATGGACAGCCCATATACTGCTTCGCATACTCGATGAGCTCCTGAGCGGTCTGCTGTCCGGACGCGCTCTGGGCCGGTGTGCTACTGGACGTCGAGGTCTCAGTGCTCAGAGACGACCGGCTGGCATCCTTCTGAGAGACCGCGTTTGAGGAATTGAGCCGTCCCAGCGTCTGCTCCCCGGCGATGCCGTCGGTTGTGAGACTGTTTCCTTTCTGGAAGTCCGTTACGGCCTTGGTCGTGATCTGCCCGTAGAACCCGGTCACCGTATACGTGTAATACCCAAGTTCCTTAAGCCGCTCCTGCAGCGCCTTCACGGCGTCACTGCGCATGCCGGGAATGAGCGTAGTGCTCTTGTATTCCGAGAACAGCTTCTCCTTGGTCTGGGTTCCGCATATGCCGTCCACCTTGATGCGTACCGATTCCTGAAAATCCCTTACAGCCTTTTCGGTAATCGGGCCGTAGTAACCCGTTATCTTATCATACTTATATAGGCCGAGTTCCTGAAGCCGCTGCTGCCCCTGCCGGACTTCGTCACCCTCTACCCCCCGGGCC
>JAAYXU010000235.1 GCA_012515725.1 Clostridiales bacterium
AGCATGCCGGGCACGATCTTGTCGCACGAACACACATAAACGATGCCGTCAAGGCGCTGGGCTTCGGCGATGAGCTCGAAGCTGTCGGCGATGATATCCCGGCTGGGCAGCACGTAGCGCATGCCTATGTTTCCCTGCGTGAGTCCGTCGCATATGGCGATTGTGTTGAACTCGAAGGGGATGCCTCCGGATTCGTAGACGCCCTTCTTGATCTCCCCGGCGAGCTCCCGCAGATGGATGTGGCCGGGGTGCATCTCGTTAAATGAATTGCATATGCCTATAAACGGCTTATTAAGGTCATCATCCAACAGCCCGAGCGACCGCAGATGGGCGCGGTTGCCGGACTTCTCCGCGCCGCTTACCATATCGCGGCTCCTCAGGCGCTTGTCGAACTGAAACTTACCCATACGATCAACCTCTCGCTATCAGAGCGAACACGTTCCGATATCTTTATTTCCCCGGTTACAGCGGCAAAGCCTCATACCTCGTTTACCGGCTTGCCCGCGATAAAAGCCCTCAGATTGTCGGCCGCTATGTCCACAAGCCGGGCCCGCGCTTCCTTCGTCGCCCAGGAAATATGGGGCGTAATCAGACAGTTTTTCGCCGACAGGAGCGGGTTGTCGGGCCGGGGCGGTTCCTCCGAGAGCACATCGAGGGCCGCTCCCGCAATAGCGCCCCGGTTGAGCGCGTCGGCAAGATCATGCTCATTGACGAGCGGGCCCCTGGCGGTATTGATGAGGAACGCCGTCTTTTTCATGAGATTGAGCGCGTCGCTGTTGATTATGCCCCGGGTTTCGGGAAACAGCGGACAGTGCAGGCTCACTACGTCAGACTCGCGCATCAGCTCGTCAAACTCCGCCCAGCGGAAACCCGCTCGCCCCGACTGATCGGTTGGACTCGCGTCGTATCACAGCACGTTCATACCGAAAGCCCGCGCGATGTCGGCCGTTTGCTGCCCAATGCGACCGAATCCGATTATACCCATTGTCTTTCCAGCCAGTTCTATGAGCGGATAGTCCCAGAAACAGAAATCCCTGCTCGAGGTCCATCTTCCGCTCCTGACCGCGTCGCTGTGGGCCTGCACGTGGTGGCACATTTCTAGCAGGAGAGCAAAGACCATCTGTCCCACCGAGCGGGTACCGTAGGTAGGAATGTTCGTAACTACGATCCCCCTGCCGCGCGCCGCGGTCACATCCACGATATTGTATCCGGTGGCCAGCACGCCGATGTAGCGCAGCTCCGGCAGCTGCGCCATAGCAGCGTCTCCGACGGGCGTCTTGTTGGTAAATACGATCTGTGCGCCCCTTGCCCGCTCCACTATCTGCGGCTCGGGTGTCCTGTCATATACCGTCAGCTCACCGAGCGCTTCGACCGGGCTCCAGCTCAAATCTCCGGGGTTTAGTGTATATCCGTCCAGCACAACGATCTTCATAGGGCTGCCTCCTTTGCATACAGTTGCGATCGGTCAGCGCATCTGCAGCCTGCTCCACGCTTCATTGAGCGTCCTTTTCGCATTGGCGATCACAGCGTCGGGGTCTTCATCGCCAAAGGGCTTCACCTCAAAGCTGACGATCGGCGGGTTCTTATCGTTGAGGAAACCGCAATTGAGGAGCACGCGCAGAAACTCCGTCAGTTCATCGACATCGTTTTCGCCGCCCGGAAATCCGAACCTCGGATGGGAATCGCCGTAGCCCGGCAGTCCCGGATCCTTGACGACACAATTGCCGATATGCGCATGCACCAGGTATTCGCGTATAGGATAGATCGACTGCAACGCCGTTTCCCGGATTAGCGGCAGATGGCTCAGATCGACCATCAATCCGAAGTTGTCAAAGTCCTTGCGCATCTCCTGGGCATACCTTTTAGCGAGATCCGCGGGCCCCACAAGGCTTTTCTTATCGATATCGTAGTCAAAAATCTCATGCACAATCCGAAGGCCGCCTTTTGATTTGGCGTAGGCGCACAGTTCGCGAGTGGACTCAAGCAGCGCCCGGAACGCCTCTTCCTTTTTTTCCTCCTCATACTTTCCGCTCAGAAAGGCAAGCCCGACCGCGCCCATTTCGTATGCTTCGTCGATTCCTTCCTTCAGTGTCTGAACCGCGGCCGCCCTTCCCGTTTCACTCAGATCATTGATGTTAAGCCCCGTTGTCAGAAGTCTTGGCTGGCTTCCATATGCGACTGTCATACCCGCAGTGTCCAGCAGTTTTTTTACCTGATTCCTGGTATCGGGGTCCCTGATCCATGTAATCTCTATCGCATCAAAGTAATCGTCCAGCGCGATTTTGCGGATCGTCTCATATACAGGCCCACCGCCCTTCATCGTGTCCGGATAGGCCATAAAATGGATGAGCCCGACTCTCATGTACCGACGCATGCTGCCTAACATTTCCTGGTTTCTCCTTTCGTATCTCTTTTCCTGCCACATCATCCAGTGTTATGGTTTCATAATATTTTAATAAGAGATGCGTGTCAAGCGCAATAAGCAGGCCATACCGCAATTTATGCGCCTGTCACCCACGCGGGCCGTAAAGGGCCGTCCCCGCATGTTCCGCTCACTGTTCTCCGCACGTTCCCCGCGAAATCGTTATTTTTTATTGACAAGAATCAAAACCTGCGCTACAATATCCGGGCAGCAAGTGCCTGTAGCTCAGCTGGATAGAGCGTGTGGCTACGGACCACAAGGTCTGGGGTTCGAATCCCTACAGGCACGCCATCACATCGCGGTGGATTCCGCGATTCCAATCCCGCAGAAAACCTGCGGGATTTTTCATGTTCCGTCACCGATTCTATTCCAAAAAAGGACACGCAACACCGCCCTCCCGCTCCTTTCTAAATCCCGCTTTGTATGATAAAATAGATACAAATACTTTCGTTAGGAGAGCACATGGAGCATACGACAGACAATCGCATCGTCGGACTTGTTTCGGGCGGCGCAGTCTCGGACGCGAAGCGGAAAAACCCGCTCCACCTTGCCTATGTGGGCGACGCTGTGCACAGCCTGTATGTGCGCGCGCGGCTCGCGGAAAGCTATGACTGCACGAGCGGGCGGCTGCACGCGCTGGCAGTCAGGCATCTGAGCGCCCAGGGACAGTCCGCGGCGCTGGCATCTCTGATGCCTGGTCTCAGCGACGAGGAGCTGCGGCTCGTTCGCCGGGGACGAAATGCCCGGCCGGCCAATACGCCCCGCCACGCGAGCGCGTCGGACTACCACAGCGCGACGGCGTTCGAGGCGCTCATCGGTTTCCTGTACCTTAGCGACTCCGGTCCGCGGCTGCTGGAGCTGCTGGATCGGGCGTATACGTTCTCCGACGCGCAAAGGAGGGCTGCGGATGCCGGCTGTTAAACCTCGCGTGGAGCTGCTGCGCCATACCGCGCAGCCTGAGGAGATCGTGGCGATGGGCGCGCGGCTGTGCTACTCGGACGCCGATATCGGAACCCTCCGGCAAGGCGTTTCCCGCCGAGATCAGGGCCGGTATATCGAGAAGCTGGTGGATATGGGGCACCTGTCCCCTATCGAGCACGCTTCGTTCACATTCGGCATCGAGGGCGTATCCCGCAGTCTGCTGGCCCAGATCACGCGGCACCGTATCGCGAGCTTTTCGGTCAAGTCCCAGCGCTATGTGGGCGCGGTCGGAAAGGGAGACGGTACGTTTAACTACGTCGTGCCCGCAGGCGTCGAGGCGCTGGGGCTCGAAGCCGTCGCCCGGTTCGAGAGCCAGATGCGCACGATACAGGGCTGGTACGACGAATGGGTAAAGGAAATTGGCGGAGGCGGGGAAAAGACATTCGAGGACGCGCGGTTCGTGCTTCCCAACGCCGCCGAAACCAAGATGATCGTGACGATGAACGCGCGGGAGCTTCATCATTTCTTTTTGCTGCGCTGCTGCAACCGCGCTCAGTGGGAGATTCGAGAGGTGGCCTGGATCATGCTAAGGCTTGCGAAGAAGGCGGCCCCAAATCTCTTCAAGCAGGCGGGACCGGGCTGCGTGGCGGGTGCCTGCACGGAGGGAGCGATGAGCTGCGGCCGCGCGGGCGAGGTTTTAGAGCGCATGAGGAGAGAATTCCCGGACTGAGGAGGCCAGAGTACTATGAAGAATGATCGCCCGAAACGACCCAGGGCCGGTATGGCGTCAAAGTCCGCGGGCACGCGCGGAAAATCTCCCGGAACTATACGAGACGGGCAAGCGAAAGCTCCGTCAAAGTCCGCGGGCTTGCGTGAGAAGTCCCCGCGAGGAATAAAGCCCGACGCCGCCCGAACCAGATCGCGGACGCCGATATCCACATCGAGACCGAAGGGGCGCGTGTATAGGGACGCATCGACGCAGCCCGACTCCTTTGCCGAGCGCCGTCCCGACAGAACGCCTGAGCGCGCTCCCGCCATCGAGACCGCCGACGACGCGGTCTATCAGCTCGAGGGTAAAAACCCGGTCTGGGAAGCGCTCAAGGCAGGCCAGGCAATAGACAAGCTGATAATCGACACCGCGCTGGACGATGAGTCGATAGCCGGTATACTGGGCGCGGCCCGGCGCATGAAGGTGCGCATCGAGCGAGCGCCCCGCCCGAAGCTGGATACGCTCGCGCGCACGGGACGCCATCAGGGACTTATCGCGATGCTGCCCGCCGCCAGCTATATGCCGCTGGATGAGCTCCTGGATCAGGCTTTCGCCGCCCGTCCGGACCCGGTGTTCGTGCTGTTGGACGAGATACAGGACCCCCACAATGTAGGCGCGGTCATCCGCTCGGCGGAGTGCGCGGGCGCGTCGGGCGTCATACTCACCGAGCGCCGCTCCGCGGGGCTGACCGCGGCCGTGGCGCGCTCCTCGGCGGGCGCTGTGGCGCATATCCCTATCTGCCGCGTAACCAATCTGTCAGCCGCGATCGACGCCATGAAGCTGCGCGGCGTCTGGGTGCGCGGTGCGGATATGGATGCCCCGCCCTGCTATGCCGAGCGGCTTACCGGGCCCCTGGCGCTCGTAATAGGCAACGAGGCGGAGGGTCTGCGGCGGCTGGTGCGGGAGCGGTGCGACAGCCTCGTCGGGATACCGATGCGCGGCAAAACCGGCTCATTAAACGCGTCGGTCGCGGCCGGAGTGCTGCTTTTTGAGGCGGTTCGCCAGCGGATACGGGAGGAACGGATATGAACTGCGGATGCCCGGAGTGCGGTACTCTGACGGTACACGCGGAGCGTGGCCACGGCGGAATGTGCGTATGCCCTGCCTGCGGTTGGAGCTGCAGCGACTGCCTCGGACTGCGAAACGACCCCATGCGCATGATCGACCGGGATACCGCAAAGGCCATGAAAAGAATCGCGGGCGAGGGACGGCGGGAGACCGGAGCGGCCGGATAATACCGGTGTACGTTTAAATCGACGGGAACGGAGAAAAAGTATGAACTACCACTACGATGACAACCTCATGAGGCTGGAAGGCGTTGCGGGGCCCCACACGATTTCCGATATCGACATATATATAGGAAGCGGCATACTCGAGAGCGCGCCCGCGTACCTCCGGAAAAGGGATCTGGGCAGCCGCTGCCTGCTAATAGCCGACGACAATACGATGAAAGCCGCGGGCGGGGCGCTCGAAGCCGCGCTAAGCGGACAGTTTACGGTGCGGCGCTGCGTCCTTGACCACGCGTCGCGGATCGAGGCGGACGAGCGTTCGTCGGGCGACGTGCTGATGGCATGCGAGCCCGAGCCCGACTTCCTCATCGCGTGCGGCTCGGGTGTCATCAACGACGTGACGCGCTTCGTCGCGCACTCCATCGGCAAACCGTTCGTCAGCGTGGGCACAGCCGCTTCGATGGACGGCTACATATCGGTCGTCGCCCCGATGATATACCGCAACAAAAAGGTACACCGGCACGGCGCCGCGCCCCGGGTGCTGATACTCGACACCCGGATACTCCGCGCGGCGCCCTACGAGATGATCGTGGCGGGCTTTGGCGACGTGCTGGGCAAGTACATCGCGAAGGCCGACTGGCTGCTCTCCCGTATCGTGAACGGCGAGACCGTCGACGAGAACGCCGCAGGGCTCATCACTCAGGCCCTCAAAAACCTAATTTCCCATGTGGACGATATCAAAAACCTGACCGAGAAAGGGCTTGCCGCTATCATAGAGGGCCTCATACTCGCGGGCATCACGATCTATACGACCGGTCAGACCCGGGCGGTCGCCTCGGTCGAGCACAACCAGGGCCACATATGGGAGACGCGGATGCTGGAGGCCGGCAAGCCCTACGCGCTGCACGGCATATCGGTGGGCTGCTCGACGGGTTATTATCTGAGG
>JAAYXU010000236.1 GCA_012515725.1 Clostridiales bacterium
GGCATTGTGCGCAGGGCGGCGTTCCAGGAAAGATTTATCGTATGTCTATGAGCGCGTGGAACGCGGCATCCTCTACGATGTCTCCCCGATACCCGACGCGTTCATATACGATCTTCACGCGCACCTGCTCGTTGGTCTCCTCAAAAACCATTCCCTCCTCGGGAATCTCCCGAAGCCCGGGATACCGCTCGATAATTAGTCGGACATGCCGCGATATGTCGATCTCAATGAGCGTTTTCTCGCCCGAGGTAAGCGTCAGGCTCTGCGCGCCGAGGTCGTATCGCACCGACAATTCGTCGGCGTCCGTTTCGCCGTCAGTTTTGCCGCTGATATTGCTGTAATAATAGTCATACCCGGCGACCGATGTAAGCGGCGCGTATTCGCCCACGCTGTATAAATACTGATACGGTTTTTCGCCGACCGGCCCCCACCCCGTGATCGCAAATCCCAGAGTCTTTTCGGTATCGTCAAGCGTAAATCCCTCGGGCATCGCCGCCACATCGGACAGGCTGTGCGTTCTGCCGAAATAACGCAGTATATCCGCGATCTCCTCCCTGTCCCGCTGGCTGACCGTGTCCGCAGCGGCCGGAACCGCCTTGCCCGAAACCAGCATCCCGTTGCGGGCAAGCAGCGCATTCAGGCGCGCGTTCTGGCTCATGCGCGACACGGGAAAAGCGCTCCAGGGCCCCATCACCATGAGGAACGCGACCGCGGCCAGCGTAACCGGCATCCAGACTCCCGCGCCCTGTCGGCGCACCACCCGTACGATCAGCGCGGCCAGCAGCCACATTCCCACCACCCATACGATATAGCGAGGCTCGGTAATGCCATAGGCCGCGATGCGGATGCCCAGCGATATGAACATCATGATAAGCGGCAGGATCCCGATGCGCGGATACCACGCGCAATACACGCGCGCCCAGGCGCTTCGCTCGCGCAGGGGCCAAAGAAGGAACAGCACGCCTACCCCGATGAGGCTGTACCAGAAAACCATATGGCCCAGCATATTGACGGGCCATGTCAGCGTAACGAGCATTTTGATAAAATAGATATACAGCACCAGCCCATATGCCCCCAGCAGCGGGACCATCACATAGACAAGCAGCACCCGTATGAATGCCGGATACCGGGTTATCGGCAGCTCCTCACCCGGCTCGGGCACTCCCGCCAGGAAAAAGATCGGAGCGAAAAGGCCCGATACCAGCGTGGACACATCCTCGTATATATGATCGGGCAGCCTGACCCCCAGCAGCTCGTCCATTGCCAGCAGTATAGCCGACAGCCCGCCGATCAGTACGCCCGTGTAGACGCCGGTAATGAGCGCCCGGTATGCAAGGCGTATCGCATAGAGCTCGACCGGGCGCTCGCCGCTCCTTCTGATAAACGGCAGCGCAATGAAAAGAAGGCCCAGAGCGGCTATGAGCGCTGCCAGGCGGATGCCGGCAACCAGGTTGTCGGGTACAGCCAGCCAGATCTGGTACAGCGCAAGCAGGACGGCGAGCCCGACATACATCGCCGCCTGTACGCGTCCCGACAGGCTGAATGTTTCGGCGGCGGCCCGCACGCACAGCGACGCGGCGATGCCGAGGCTCGCGGTCATCACCCATGCGTTCAGGATATCGTTTTGATATTCGCTGTGAATGATGCCGATGATCAGCGCCGTAAGCGCTGCGGAAAGCGCGAGCGTCACCGGATAACGCCGCGCGCTGCGTCCAAGCGACGCGATCAGGCTGCTGAAATAGCTCCTCAGTTTACTCATCAATACCGTCTCCTTTAACGATTCTCCGTCAACCTGCGCGGCAGGCATAGCAGTTCCCTGTTTTATGAAAGGCTATAAGGCGCACCCGTCACCGTAAGAGTGCAGAGGGCGGAGCGTGAACCCGTGAGGGCGGCGCTTCGCTCGTCGGGCTGCTGGCCGCCGGCATAGACGCGGATCTCCCCGGGCTCCACGACGCGGCTGCCGTCGTCGCGGACCACTGCCATAGCCCGTGCCGGTACTGAAAATATCAGGGTTCTGGACGCGCCCGGCGCAAGCCACACGCTGCCGACCGCGATCAGGCTGTGAATCGGCGTGCGCACGGTGGCCTCCATATCCCGGATATAGACCTGCACGGTTTCCCGCCCCGCGCAGCTTCCGGCGTTGCTCACGGTGACGGTCAGCGAAGTGTCCTCCCCCGCCGCGACCGTGTCGGGCGACAGCGAAGCGCCTTCGTATTCAAACCGGGTGTAGGACAGGCCGTACCCGAACGGATAGAGCGGCTCTCCGCGGAAGAATCGGTAGGTCCTTCCCTCCATCGAATAGTCCTCAAACGGGGGGAGCTGGCTCTCGTCGCGGTAGAACGTAACGGGAAGCCGTCCGGACGGGCAGTTTTGCCCGAATATCGTCTCGGCTATCGCCATGCCGCCGTACTGCCCCGGATACCATCCCTGCAGTATCGCGGCGCACCGCTCGTCCGCGTACCGCATATCCACGGCGCTTCCTGTGAGATTGACGAGTATTACCGGCTTTCCGGTCGATACCACGGCCTCCAGCAGCCGCTGCTGTATGCGCGGCAGCGCGATATCCGTCTTGTCACCTCCATTGCCCTGCGCACCCTCCTCTCCCTCCAGGTGCGCGTCCAGTCCAAGGCACACGATGACCGCGTCCGCACGATCCGCGGCGGCCATCGCCTCGGCGAAGCCCGACGTATCGCGCTCGCCCCATGCGCTCTCGGCCACCGGTCCTGCAAGCGAACAGCCCGGCGCGTACAGCACCCGCGCGTCGGGGCAGACCGCGCGCACCCCGCGCAGCACCGTATAGTATTCAGAGGGCGTTCCGTTGTAGTTGCCAAGGAGCGCGTCAAGGCTGTCGGCGTTTGGACCGATGACCGTGATCGTTTTGATCTCAGCCGGATTAAGGGGCAGCAATCCGTCGTTTTTAAGCAGTACGACGGTGCGGCGCGCCGCTTCCAGCGCCAGAGCGTGATGCGGTGCGCTATCGTTCACCTCATAGGGAATGCCGGCCCAGCGCACCCGTTCGGGCGGATCGAACATTCCAAGCCGCAGCCGGGTCCGCATCAGGCGATGGCAGGCCCTGTCGATCTCGTCCTCGCCGATGAGGCCGCGCTCGAGTGCGACGAGCAGCGCGTGGAAGACCGAACCGCAATTAAGATCGCAGCCATTTTTAACCGCCAGCGCCGCCGACTCAGCGGCGTCCGACGTAGCGCGGTGGTGCTTATGGATGTCGGCGATGGCCCCGCAGTCGGAAACGACATGCCCGCGAAATCCCCAGCGCCCGCGCAGTATATCGGTAAGCAGCGTGGGACTCGCGCAGCAGGGCTCGCCGTTCACCCGGTTGTATGCGCCCATGACGGCCTCGACGCCCGCCTCCCGCACGCATGCCTCGAAGGCCGGCAGATAGCTCTCCTCCATGTCCTTTATGGACACCTCGGCGTTGAAATGATGGCGGTCGGCCTCAGGCCCGCTGTGCACGGCATAATGCTTCGCGCAGGCCGCGGCCTTCAAATAGACCGGGTCGTCGCCCTGAAGCCCTCTGCAGAACGCGACGCCCAGCCGGGACGTGAGAAACGGGTCCTCTCCGTAGGTCTCATGTCCGCGGCCCCACCGCGGGTCGCGGAAAAGATTGATGTTCGGCGACCAGAACGTGAGCCCCTTGTATATGCCCCTGTCCCCGCGCCGCGCGGCTTCGTGGTGCTTGGCGCGGGCTTCATCGGATATAACTCCCGCCACCTGCTCGACCAGATCCGGATCGAACGACGCTGCCAGCCCGATCGCCTGCGGGAAAACCGTAGCGACTCCGGCCCGGGCGACGCCGTGCAGCGCTTCGTTCCACCAGTTGTATGCCGGTATGCCCAGCCGGGGAATCGCCGGAGCGTCGTACACCATCTGACTTACCTTCTCGGCCAGCGTCATCCGTGAAACCAGGTCCTGCGCTCGCTCGTCAAATGAACGATCGGGATCCTTCCATATCGCGCCCGTCTCGCTCACGAGGCATCATCATCCCTTCGCATCCCATTATAGCAGACTGTATAAAAAATACAATAAACTCCGCGTTATATCTTTTAGTGCAGCTGTCTGTCCCAGCTCTCTCCCGGCTCCTGCCCGGCTCTTCATCTCCTTGACAGCCCTGCCTCTATTGGGTACAATCACAGGGACTCCGGCTCCGCTGCCGGACGATACGCCAAAGCGAGGAGCCTTGCCGATGATCAAGCTTTACCCCGAAAAA
>JAAYXU010000237.1 GCA_012515725.1 Clostridiales bacterium
AAGGCGTTTCACCTGCCTCGCGATCTGCGGTTCGTCGAGGCGGCCGCCCCCTATCTGGGGATGGACATCGGCGGACACACGCGCGAGACGATCGGGCATACCGTTATGCACGCCCGGGAGGGATACGACGGCATCATACAGCTGTATCCGCTGGGCTGCATGCCCGAGATCGTGGCCCAGAGCATACTGCCGCGCGTGATAGACGATATGGATATACCTGTGCTGACGCTCATATACGACGAATTCACCGGCGAAGCCGGATACATCACGCGGCTGGAGGCATTTCTCGATCTGCTGTTGCAGCGCCGCGCAGGCGGCGCGGGCGTTCCCGATACCGCCGCGTGCATTAAAGAGTGCGGAGGAGCGCTATGACGCGGTGTTTTTTGGGCGTAGACGTGGGCTCTGTGAGCACCAATCTCGTCGTGACCGACGAGGAAGGGCGTCTCCTTCATAAGATTTATCTCAAGACCGAGGGGCAGCCCATAAGGGCGCTGCGCCGCTCTATGGAAGCGCTTCGCGAGGAAGCGGAGCTTCCGGCGCTGCGCGTCGCGGGTGTTGGCGCGACGGGCAGCGGCAGGCAGCTTGCCGGAACGCTGCTGGAGGCAGACCTAATAAAAAACGAAATAACCGCCCACGCGGTGGCGGCGCGCCACTGCGTGCCCGACGCGCGCAGCGTCATCGAGATCGGCGGACAGGACTCCAAGCTCATACTCATGGAAAATGGCGTCGTGCGGGACTTCGCGATGAACACAGTCTGCGCTGCCGGGACCGGCTCCTTTCTCGACCGGCAGGCGGCCCGCCTGAACGTGCCCATAGAGGAGCTGGGAACGCTGGCGCTCTCGTCGGTCCATCCGGTGTCGATCGCCGGGCGGTGCGCGGTATTCGCGGAGTCCGACATGATACACAAGCAGCAAACCGGGCACTCGACTCCCGACATCGTGGCGGGCCTGTGCGCGGCGCTGGCCCGCAACTATATGAACAACCTGGCCAAAGGCAAGCGCGTGCTGCCGCCGGTCGTATTTCAGGGGGGCGTAGCCGCAAACAGGGGCATGGTCGAGGCGTTCAGGCGGGAACTGGGCCATCCGGTCCTCGTGCCCGAGCACTACGACATGATGGGCGCGCTGGGCGTGGCGCTGCTGGCCCGCCATGAATGGAAGCAGACCGGGCGCGACACCCGGTTCGCGGGATTTAACTGGACCGACCACCAATATGAAACCCACAGCATGGAGTGCGACGGCTGCGAGAATCGCTGCGAGATAGCGCGCATCGACCGGGACGGCGCTCCGGCCGCGTACTGGGGCGGCCGCTGCGGACGCTGGGAGGGGCGTATAGATCAGGAGTCCTCCAAGCGCGCGGCAGGTGTACTCTCGCCGGGCTGAAAAGTCGATCATCCTTTTATAATCAATCAAGATTTTAACACGCGTTGCGCCGCCGACTCGTTTCTATTAGCCTCATTCTATGGTATAATGTGGCGGGTACGAATCAGATTGAAGGAGGGTTTCGAGATGTCCAAATATCAGTTTGCGCTGGAGCTGTATTCGGTCCGCAACGAGCTAAAGTCCGATCTGCGGGGAACGCTCAAGGCCGTAGCCGCGATGGGCTACGAGGGAGTGGAGTTCGCGGGCGGATTCGCGCACTCCGCGCAGGAGACCGCCGACGCGCTGCGGGAGGCCGGGCTCATATGCTGCGGGTGGCATACGCCGTGGAGCGCGGTGTCGGACGCGCAGTTCGAGGCTACCGTGGCCTACAACAAAGCAGTGGGCAACACGCGCATCATGATACCCGGCCTGCCGGGGGAGCTTACGGGCTCGCTGGCGGGCTGGCAGCAGGCCGCCTCGCAGTTTAACGCGCTGTCGGCCCGGCTGCGGGAGCGGGGCATGACTATCGGTTACCACAACCATCATTCGGAGTTCGCGCCCATCGATGGCGTGGTTCCTTACTACTACTTCTTCGACCGCACCGATCCCTCGGTAACCGTACAGATCGACAACGGCAACGCGATGAGCGGCGGCGCGGACGTGATGGAGATAATGAACCGCTATCCGGGCCGGTTCGATTTGGTGCATCTCAAGCCCTATTCCCGCCGGGACGGATTCGCTACGATGATCGGCGAGGACGACGTGCCCTGGGCGGAGTTTATGGCCTTCTGCCGTACGCGCGGCAATACCGCCTGGTACATCGTCGAGTACGAGTGTGAAACGCTTTACACGCCGCTCGACGGCGTCGACCGATGCCTGAAGGCGCTGCGCCGGATGGAATCAGACGGCGTCATTTGAGCCGCGCGGGCTTTGCCGAATTGACCTGGAACGCGGCAACGCGTCCCGGCCTGTTTTCGCGAGTCGCGGGAACGGCTGCGCTCGCGGCCGTGCTGGCGCTTTTTATGGGCTGCGCGCCCAAACCCGTCTCGCGCGCGGGCTTCTTTTTCGGCACGGTCATAGAGGTGACGGTAAGCGGCTCGGGCTCCGCGGCCGGAGAGGCCGCACTCGACGCGGTTTTTTCGCGTTTCGAGGAGCTGGAGCAGCGGCTGTCAGCGACCGTGGCGGGTAGCGATGTGGATCGACTGGGCGACGGGGCGGGCGAAGCGGTGGCCGTGTCGGACGACGCGCTGCGCGTCCTGTCCCGCGCTTATTATTTCGCCGAGCTGACGGGCGGGGCATTTGACCCGACCATAGGCCCGCTCGTCGCCCTGTGGGGCATCGGAAGCGATGGCGCGCGGGTTCCCTCGGACGAGGAAATCACGGCCGCGCGGGCGCTGGTGGACTACCGGAGGGCCTCGGTCGACGAGGCGGCGGGCACGGCGACGCTGTCCGCCGGGCAGCGGGCGGATCTGGGCGGCATCGCGAAGGGCTACGCCGCTGATGAAGCAGGCCGGATACTTAATGAGGCGGGCATAGGACACGCTCTTGTCAATCTGGGCGGCAATATCCTCACACTGGGCGGACGGCCCGAGGGCGGCCCGTGGCGAATCGGGTTGCAGGATCCCTTCGGCGAGCGCGGAGATTATATCGGCGTACTGGAAATAACCGACGGCACCGCGGTCACATCGGGCGCGTACGAGCGGTATTTCGAGAAGGACGGCGTCCGCTACCACCATCTGCTCGACCCGTCCACCGGGTATCCCGCGCGCAGCGGGCTGGTCAGCGTGACGATCGTCGCTCCGTCGTCGACCGACGCGGATGCTCTGTCCACGGCGGCGTTCATACTTGGGCCCGAGGAAGGAATCGCTCTTGTCGAGAGCCTCGCTCAGACCGGGGCGATATTCGTGACCGAAGACAGGCGGGTCATCGTCACCGTCAACCTCGCGGAAAGTTTCAAGCTGACCGATGATACTTACACGCTTCAAAAAAGGTGACCTCTTCGTCGCGGTTGTTACCGCGACGCTGCTTCTGGCTGCGGGCGCGGCCGCGCTCATCGCGCGCGCGGGAGCGGGCGATCCGGTCGCGATAGTTATCGTGGACGGGGCGGCGGTCGATATCATTAATCTTCGGGACGCGCGGGCCGAGGAGCGGGTCTACGCCTCGGCCTTGGGCACGTGCGCCGTCGCGTTTGAGCCGGGACGCGTCCGCATCGCGGCCGCAGACTGCCCCGATCAGGTATGCGTTCATACGGGCTGGATTTCCCGGCCCGGTCAGTCGGCTGTCTGCGTACCCGGCCGGGTGGCCGTAGTGGTGCGCGGCGACAGGGCGGAGGTGGACGCAATTGTCGGCTGAAGCCCAGGGACAGACCGCGCGGCTGACGCGGCTGGCGCTCATGACCGCCGCGGCGCTCGCGCTGCATGTGGCTGAGTCCTGGTTTCCGGTGGCTCTGCCGGGCGTGCCGGGCGTCAAGCTGGGGCTTGCCAACAGCGTCACGCTGCTGACGATGCTGCTCATAGGCCCGCGCGACGCGCTCGCCGTGGCAGTGCTGCGGGTGTCGCTTGGGTCGCTGCTGGGCGGGGGCGCGATGGGATTTGCGTTCAGCATCGCGGGCGCGCTTTTAAGCTGGGCCGCGATGGCGGGGCTGCGGGCGCTCTTTCGCGAGGGAATCCATACCGTCAGCGTCAGCGTCGCGGGCGCACTGGCCCACAACGCCGGTCAGCTCGCGGTCGCCGTCATTTTCAGCGGATGGTATGTCTTTTCCTATTTTCCGGCGCTGCTTGTGTCGGCCGTGGCGACCGGCGCGGCCGTAGGGGTATGCGTCGGACTCGTCCGCCGTCCCCTCGAGCGGGCGCGGCGGGCGCAATAATCATGAGCATGATATGAGCGGGAGGAAGCAACGCATGAGCCTGACATGGAACGAAATTTTCGCCCAGTACGACGCGCTGCGCGCGGTCCGCAGCAGCGTCGGCGCACGCCGCGACGCGCTCGCGCGGTGGATCAAACAGGAATCCAGCAAACCCGCGGTCTATCTGGGCTGCGGCTCGGGCTACTGCCTGTGCGTCGCGGGAGCGGTCGCGATGCGGATAACAGGCCGCCGCCCCGCCGCCGCGGTAGCCGCAGGGGACGTGCTGCTAAAGGCGGAGGAGTACGAACCCATGCTGCGGGGAGCGCCGCTCATCGCGCCCTCCCGGTCGGGCGAAACCAGCGAGGTGGTCCGCGCTGTTCGCTTTGCGCGGGAGCGCTTTGACGCCCGTACGCTTGGAATCATCGCGGCGGAGGATACGCCGCTTGCCGCGCTGTCGGAGCTGACGCTCGCGATGCCCTGGGCCTTCGACCACAGCGTATGCCAGACCCGAACCGTCAGCTGTCTGTATCTGGCGCTTATGATGCTGGCTGCGTTCGCGGGGGACGACGAGGAGCTGCTACGCGCGCTTGACACGGTCATCGCGGACGGCGACCGCTTTTTGGGCGCGTACGCCCCCGAGGCCGCCCGACTGGCCCGCCAGCCCTGGGACGAGGTCGTGACGCTCGCGGACGGCGCAGCCTACGGTCTGGCGATGGAGGGCGCGCTCGCCGTGGTCGAGATCGCCGGGTTGTCGGCAAGCGCCTATCACCTGCTGGACGTGCGTCATGGCCCGATGTCACGGATCGGGTCCCGGACGCTGGTGGTCGCGCTTACGGACGCGAACCCGGACGGGCTGGCGACCGGGCTCTTACGCGACATAGCGGGGCGCGGCGCGCAGCTGGTCGTATGCGACGCGGGCCATTTGGTGGATGAAGACTGCGGCGCCGCGCTCTCTATACGGCCGAAGGAGCCGCTGCCCGGCGCGGCGGCCGCGCTGCAGTTCCTGAATCTGTGCCAGATGCTGGCCTGCCGGAAAGCCGAGGAGCTGGGGCGCGATCCCGACCATCCCGATGGGCTGGATCCGTGGATACGGCTGTAACATAATATTGATGCAATAAACCCCGCCGGAGTATACCGGCGGGGTTTCGGGTCCGAGCCTGTTTCGCTAGCGCTGATTATTCTGCGGGTTGTTGTTATTCTGCTGACGATTGCGGTCCTGGTTGCGCAGACGATCCTGATTGCGCTGATCCAGCCGGTTGCAGTCACTGCACTCGTCCAGCCGGTTGCGATCGTCGTTGCGCAGGTTCTGGTTGCGCTGCTCCTGCTGATTCTGCCGATTCCGGCGATCCTGCTGAGCCTTATTGTTATTGTTCATATTGTTGTTCCAATTGCGCTCATTATCCATTTGTATGCTGCCTTTCGTTTCAGAATTCATGGACGTCCTCCGAAACGCCAGATAATATTGTCCCGTCGGGCCGCCCTTTCCCGCCTGCAAGCGACAGGTTCCTGCCAAACCTATTTTGCGCGAGAAAAAAAAAATTATGTTTGAAAAAAACGGAAGAGGCGCGAAAAAATGATTCGGAAATGCGGCTTGCGCTCAAATTACGAATTATGTCTCATTCATTTGTTCGGCAAACTGAAGGTTGTAGTAATACGCATAGCGGCCACGCGTCCGGATGAGCTCGCGGTGGCTGCCCCGCTCGACGATGCGGCCATTCTCGAGTACCAGTATATATTTCGCGCTATGCACCGTGGAGAGCCGATGCGCGACCACGATGACGGTACGTCCCGCCTTGAGCTGCTCGAGCGCCTCGCGTACCAGATGCTCCGACTGCGAATCGAGCGACGCGGTCGCCTCGTCGAGGAGCAATATAGGCGCGTTCCTGAGAAACGCGCGGGCGATCGCGATGCGCTGACGCTGGCCGCCCGACAGCTGCGCGCCGCGCTCCCCCACCGGCGTATCGTAGCCCTGGGGCAGCGCCATTATGAAATCGTGCGCCATTGCCGCTCGGGCCGCCTCCTCGATGTCCTCCCTGACAGCCCCGGGACGACCCATCTCGATATTTTCGTATATAGTCCCGGAAAAGAGATAATTGACCTGCGGTACATAGGCGATCTGGCTGCGTACGACCTCAAGACTCAGCGTCCTGACAGACTGGCCCCACAGCAGTATATCGCCCTCATCAAACGGGTAAAAGCCCAGCAGCAGCTTGAGAAGCGTACTTTTACCGCTGCCGCTGCTGCCCACGATGGCCACCGTCTCCCCCGGATTAATGCTAAAATCAACGCCCTTAAGCACAGGAGCTCCGGGCTCGTAGGAAAAGTGCAGGTCTTTTACGCGAAGAGCGCTGCCGATAATCTCCGAACCCAGCGCGCTGCCGGCGGCGATGTCTTCGCAAGGCGCGTCCAGCAGCTCAAACAGCCGGTCAACTCCGGCCAGCGACGTCTGCAGTCCGGTCAGGTAGTTGCCCAGGCTTGAGAACATCCATGTGATTCCGTTAGTCAGCTGCACAACGCCCACGAGCGTCGAAAAGGAGATCCATCCACGGTATACGCCGAAGGATCCGATCAGTATGAGCCCGACGAAATTGAGGGCCGTGGTCAGCGCGCTCATACCCGCCTGCCCGCCCGACCAGCGGGCCCTGCGCAAATCGTGCCGGAATACGCATCCGACGCAAGCGCCAAAGCGGCGCTCGATCCAGGAGGACAGACTGAATATACGTATCACCGGCGCGGCGGCCAGCATATCGGCCAGCCGCTCGGTGACGAGGCCCAACGACCGCTGTACGGCGTCGCTCTCTCTCTTCATGGGGCCGATGAACAAGCTGTTGGCCAGTAGGCCCAAAATGCCCAGGCCGATCGACAGAAGCGCCGCCCGCCAATCGAGCAGAAACATCGTCACGCCGCTGCCCACGCCCATGATTATCGCCGCGATCGAGGCGCCAAGCTGCGTACTCCAGGCTTGCTCGGCAGCCTGCACATCGTTGGTCAGCCGCGAAATCATATCCCCGCTGTGGCGATCCTCGAACCAGGACATGGGCATCCGCTGCAGATGCCCGAACACACGCTTACGCAGATGCCCGTTGGCCCGGGCGACTGCACACGCGTAAATATAACCTCCCACCGCGACGACGACGAGAAAGATAAATAAGCTGGCTGACACAAACGCTACGGCCGACATAAAGAGCCGGACGTCCCTCCGCTCTGCCGACTGCAGGAGAAGGACAAGGCTGATGCTCATGATTATGTTGAAGAATAGGTTCTGGGGAACAACCATCAATAGTCCCGTCCAGTACCGCGCCGAAACCGGGCCCAGGAGCCCCAGCAGCCTGCGCAGCGTCCTCAGGCTGTCCCAGATGGGTTCTTTACGGAGCATCGTCCGCGTCACCTCCCTCCAGCAAAGCCTGCCGGGCGACCAGCTCCGCGTAGACGCCTCCCAGCGTCATCAGGCGATCGTGCGAGCCCTCCTCAACGATACGGCCCTCGTTGAGCACGAGTATACGGTCTGCGTCCCGTACTGTGGAAAGTCTGTGGGCGATGATGACCGACGTACGCCCCCGCATCAGGTCGCGGAGCTCATGCTGTATCTCCTGCTCGGTCTTCATGTCTAGGGACGACGTGGGCTCGTCCAGCAGGAGAAGCGGCGCGTCCTTGAGAAGCGCGCGGGCAATGGCAACACGCTGCCGCTGCCCGCCGGAGAGCCTCACGCCGCGCTCGCCTGCGGATGTGTCGTAGCCCCGGGGCAGTCCCACGATAAAGTCGTGAATACATGCCTGGGAAGCTGCGCGGACGATATCGGCCTCCTGGGCCGAGCCCCCCGCGCCGCAGGCGATGTTTTCCCGCAGCGTACCTGGAAAAAGGTATGTGTCCTGCTGCACCAGCGCCATGTGACGCCGCATCGCCTCCGGGTTCCAGCGGCCCGTTTCGTGGCCCCCGAAGAAGACAGTCCCTCCGTCGGGCTCGTAAAACCCGGCGATGAGATGTATGAACGTGCTTTTTCCGATGCCGCTTGACCCGACAACGGCCACCCGCTCGCCCCTGCGAATATCTACGGACAGATCCCGGAAGACCGTACGCTCGGCCGTCTCTCCGTCGGCATCGGTCTGACGGTACGAAAAGCGCACGTTCCGGAATGAAACGAGCGGCGCGTCCCCGTCAATCGCGAGATCCTCGCCGTCGCTGCGCTCCGCAGGTTCGTCCCAAAGCTCGAATATACGCCGGGCCGCGCCGGCCGCGCTCCTCCACCACGATACGAACTCGTGCCACATCTGCATAGGCATGCGCACGTCGTTGGAGATCAATATGATGGCAAGGAGTGTGCCCATAGTGATCCGATCGATCAGCACCATCCACACGCCCACAGCGCAGATGAGCGTTACGGGTACAAGCACAGTCAGCAGATTGGCAAACTCCACACGCGCGTTGGCGCGGGCGATATCCACTCCCCTTTGAACAGCTATGTCGACAGCCTCATCATGCACTTTTGCGATTTTATCGTAAAGACCATAGGTCTTGATCTCCGCCGCTCCTCCGACCGCGTCCTGTATGGCGGCGCTCACATGGCCAAGCTCTTCATTCTGCGCGGAGGTCAGGCCCTCTATCGGTCTTCCCGCCCATGCGGTGAGCGCCATGAAAACGGGAACGCTGAAGAACGTGACCAGCGTTACCTCCCAGCTCCAGCAGAGCATCACGACCAGGCAGGCGACTCCGGATACAAGAGTTTTTATGATCTGTGTAAATCGGGTCTCCAGAAACTGCGTCAACTGCCCCAGATCGTTGGTCACGCGGCTCAGGAGATCGCCAGAATGGTGGGTGTTCAGATATGCAAGAGGAAGCTCTGTCATCTTGCGGCCTGACCGGATACGCATGCCACGCATCGCCAGAGCCATATACCGCCCGCCCGAATAGCGAGCTGCCGCGGCTGCCGGTATCTGCAGCACGATGAGCGCGGCCAGCAGCAGAGCGCGCGAAACAAAAGTCTCCGGAGCGTCTGTAATCGTGCTGTCGATCAAGCGCCTGAGGACGAACGCGAAAGACAGATCGAGCCCCTGGTCAATGAGGTCCATTATTATCTTCAGCGTCAGGCATCCGGAGTTTCCGCCTTCACGGAGCAGGCGTCCGATGACGCCGCGTACCTTTTGCGACGATTGGTGTATCAACGCTTCCTCCAAAACCTCCGCCATTGTACCACAAAATGGGTATCATGTCACGTTGGTATCGGGTCTTTTCGCTATTGGGTTTTAAGATGAGACAATTTAGTCGCAGAAACTTAACATACTTACATTTTCTGCACTTTATATAGTGCTATGTTACCTGTGTTGTATTTTTCCATTATTGCCGGTGCGCAGCCGATGGCGTCCACCGCACTTCAGACTTAAGACCGCAGTTCACTCACTTCGCCGTACTTTGCCGCATAGTCCGTACGCTCCCTTTTTGCCAGGCGGAATACAAACGCCATGGAAACAATGATGATTCCCAGCAGACCGGCATATATGAGCGCCGCATGGGTGTAGCTCCCCCACAGGTCATAGGCAAGGTTAAACAGCGGGTTTCCCGCGGCAATACCCGCCGAGGAAAAGGCCGTATACAATCCAAAGATCGAAGCGAAGTCTTTGTTTCCAAACAGCTGCGATACTGTCAGCGGAATCAAAACAGTCTCAAGGGGCAGGCAAAATCCCTGAACGATCGCATAGACAGCGGCCGCCTCCCTGCTTTTCATTGTAACAAACAGGATTGAGGCAGCCATCGCACAGCCCATACACAGCATATAGGTTTTCACAAAACCGATACGGTCGTTAAGAAACCCGACGAGGAACTTAGACACCGCTATCGTGACCATAAAAACGCTCAGTATAATCGCGGAAAAATCCGCCCCCATACCCAGGTCCTGGACATGAGGAACCGTTGCCTGATATAGCGAATTGATAATAAAGCCTATGAGGAAGGTGCATAGCAGCGATATATAGAAATA
>JAAYXU010000021.1 GCA_012515725.1 Clostridiales bacterium
AAATGCATCTCATCCACATTGGATATGAATATGAGAGAAAGCAGCTTGTCGGTTATCGCGAAGGGATTTACATCGATAGCCTTGAGCTTGCTCGTGCTCATCTTGTATACCATTGGGTCGCCCTCCAGCGCCACATAGGTATTAGAGCTGTCCGCGGCGTCGCCGACGTAGAGCGTATAGCTGTCCCCCTCGGAGTTCTCCACATAGAGCGTCATGGACGGCTCGTCAAGCCCGTATTCCTCCAGGCTGCCCGGATTACTGCTTGCCACGGTTGAAGGTTCGATCGCCACGATATCCTGGAGGAACACGTTTATCTTCTCGGTGTCGCACAGATGCTCCCATGGCTCCAGTACATACCAGGAAAACAGGCTGACGTGTTCGGTGCCCATGCGGTTCATAACCTCGAAAGGCTCCCTGCCGCTGCGCTCCATGCGGACTCTGACTATATTGTCGATCGACATCTCCAGCATGTTGACGGAGATGAGATCCTCGAGCTTGTAGCGGAAATTCCGCGCATAGTTCATCCACAGATCGACTACGCGGGTCCCGCCCTCCAGATAGGCGTAGTTGGTCTGCCTGGAAGGGCTATGGCTTCCGATATAGAATCGAATCGACGTACCGTCCAGAAACTCAGTCTCAACGGTAATCGCGGGTTTGTCCAGCCCGTATTCGGCCAGATTCGAGAGGTCGTCCATGATAACACTTTCGCCCGATACGTAGGAGGCGGTGTAGGCCACGTCCTTGGCCTTGGACTGGTCGATCTCGATGTCCTCGTGACCTTCCAGCTTCCAGAGCGCTTCGTCCGCATCAAAGTAGTAGACCATCCGCCCGTCCTCGTTGTCTATGGTGATACGGGACACGTCGGCCGCTCTCTTGTTGCTCAGCTGCAGGTACTCGGGTGGGGTCGTGGGTGCGGGCGTCGGGTCGGGCTCCTCCTGGGGCGCGAGACGCGGGAGCAGGAGTACGGCCGCCAGAGCCACCGCCACGGCGCCCAGCAGTATCAGCAGGTTGCGAACCATCTTCATCTGCGCGCCTCCTTACAGGTGCCTGCGCCTGAGGTAGATGATGATGCCGGCCGCGAATATGAGAATCGACAGCACCGGCCAGGCGAGTACGATGACCGTATAGATCTGGGACGCGCTTGTAAAGTACAAGACCGGTTTATCGGTAACCTTGCCGCGGACATAGATCGTCTCGGACTCGACGCTGAGCCACTGCATGCATCCGTCCAGAAGATCAGCGTTCGAGAACGTGGTCAGCTGGTCGGCGAACTGCAGGAAGTCCGCGCTGTTAAACACGATGAACTGCACATCATTTTCCTTGTTCGCCGAATCGGTCTTCGTGACGGCCAGACCCACGTCAAAGGGCCCCGTCTCGTCGCCCTCGTTCTGCGTGATATCGGTGGTATCGACAGCCTCCAGCCATGCCGATGCCGATGTTTTGAGCAGCGATTCGATCTTGATGCTGCTGGAGGGCGCTACGTCGGGCTTGTAGACTGCGCCCGACGCGGGTACCATTACGGGTATCCCGGAGCTGTCGGCGTTCCGGGTCGCGGCGTGCGACTGGATATCGGGCAGCAGGTAATACGGCTGGGGCAGCGCGTAGAACGAGCGGTCGCCCTCGATGATTACGCCATTTCCAAGACGGACGCCATAGAGCTCCAGCAGTGACTCGAAGTTGGGTAGCGAGCCGTACTGCGGGTTGAACGCGAACAGGAACCGGCCGCCCTGCGTGATGTGCGCTTTGAGTATCTCACGCTCGGTGTCGTTGATGTCCGATGCGGGCGCAAGCACTACCACTATGTCGCCGGGCTGCAGCGTATCCTCCGAGGTAAGCGGATTATAGGGGATCACCTCGTAGTTCTGGTCGGTCAGGCTGTTGCGCAGCGCTGCGCTGGCCGCGTATCCGGGTTCACCGTGTCCCTCCAGGAAGAGCGCCCGCTGCAGCTTGTCGGCGGTGATGTACATGACTGCCTTTGTCAGAGAGCCCTCTACGATCACCTGATCGATGGTCTGTCCGTAGCCGGACTGGTCGTATTTGAAGCTGTACTGGTCGTACTGATCGAGTACCCTGAACTTGCTCTGATCGGCGTTCGAAACGATGATGTAGCCTTCCCGGATGCTCTCATTCTCTCCCGCGAACTGATTGACGAACGTCGGATTCCGGGTGGGATCGATGTTTACGGCGCTGATATGGTCGGAGTAGGATTTGTATTTGCTGAGTATCTCGCGGATCGTAGCATCTTCTCTTCCGACCGAGTAGAGCGTATAGATCGTGAGATCCTCATCTAGCTTTGAGAGCACGCTCTGCGACTGAACCGAAATCGAATAGGTCTGGTTCTGGCTGAAGTCGATCTTGAGATCGTAGTAGCG
>JAAYXU010000022.1 GCA_012515725.1 Clostridiales bacterium
AGGGTCGCTCTTCTTGGCTGCACCAGAAACCCCGCGGGCATGATCGACTTCTACCACCAGGTGCATTATCCCGGCGTTACCATCGTCGGCGCGAACAATTTCGCGCGGTCCCGATACGAGTCTGCGCCGGGTAACTGGACGGCGCGCGACGACTGCGAGGCGCTGCTCAGGCTCAGAGCCGGTGGACGGCTCAGTTTTGCGCCGCTCATATCGGAGATACACGCGCCCGAAGACGCGCCCGACGTTTACCGGCGTCTGGCATACGATTACGGCAATTTCCCAATCGGCGTTCTCTTTGATTGGACAGGAATGAAATAACAAAAGACAGACAAATGGAGGTGCCCCTGTGAAGGCGATACTGATTGATGATAACAAAGACCTGCGATGGAGCGATGTACCCGATCCTGTGATACGCGAAGACGAGGTGCTGGTCGAAATTCGCGCTGCGGCTCTCAACAGGGCCGATCTCATGCAGCGGCAGGGACAGTACCCGCCACCTCCGGGCTGCCCGGAGTGGATGGGGCTCGAGATCGCCGGGATCATCCGGGACATCGGGCCGGAGGCCGCAGGTAAAAGCGATTGGAAGACAGGCGACCCTGTCTGCGCGCTGCTGGGCGGAGGCGGGTACGCACAGTATGCCGCTGTCCGGTACGATATGCTGATGCCCGTACCGGCGGGACTGACCCTCATTGAGGCGGCCGCCCTGCCCGAGGCCTTCGCCACAGCGTACCTCAATCTTTTCATAGAGGGCCGCGCCAAAAGCGGAGAGACACTGCTCATGCACGCCGGGGCGAGCGGCCTTGCCAGCGTGGTAATTCCGCTGGCGAGGAGCTTCGGCCTGCGCGTCGTCACCAGCGTGCTGTCCGACGAGATCGCGGCGTCCATCGCCCACCTGAAGGCCGACGTCGTCATGAACACCCGGCGGCAGCGCCCCGCCGACGTGCTCAGGGAGCAGATGGAGGCGGGGCATCCCGTCAATATCGCGGTCGACTGTCTGGGAGGGGACATGATGGGCGAATGCCTGCCCTATATGGCCCGAGGCGGGCGCTGGATCGTCATCGCCACCCTGGCGGGGGATATTACCGCCGTCAATCTGCGCACCATCTACACGCGGGGCATTCGCCTCATCGGCAGCACGCTGCGGAGCCGTCCCCCGCAGGTCAAGGCGGAGATACTCGCCGCGCTGGTCAAAACGGTATGGCCCAAGGTGGAGTCGGGCGAAGTGCGTCCGACAATCTACCGGACCCTGCCCATCGAGCGGGCGCAGGAAGCCCACGCGATACTGGAGCGCGGCGAGAATATCGGCAAGGTGGTACTGACCGTATCGGCCGGATAGCCGGATAAAACGATACACACGCGGAAGAACCGAACGAATGGGAAGGAAGGACAGCCATGCGAAGAATAAAAGTCGGACAGATCGGCACCGGGCATTTCCATGCCGAGGGGAAGATGGACGCGGTACGCAAGTTCCCCGATGTCTTTGAGGTCGTGGGCATCGCCGAGCCCGACCCGGATAACCTTAAAAGATACGCGGACAGGAAGACCTATGAGGGGCTAACCTGGATGACCCCCGGGGAGCTTTTGTCGGTCAAGGACCTGGACGCGGTACTGGTCGAGACCAACGAATGGGATCTGGTCCCCGTGGCGCGGCGGTGCATCGACGCGGGAGCGCACATCCATCTGGATAAACCCGCGGGCGAGGACATCGACGAATATGCGGCAATGCTCCGCGAGGCCCGGCGGAAGAACCGCATAGTGCAGCTGGGGTACATGTACCGGTACAACCCGGCGATACAGTACTGCAGAAAGGCGGTCGAAAGCGGACAGCTGGGCGAGATATTCGGGATAGACACGGTCATGAATACCGAGCATACCCGCGAAGTCCGCGAATATCTGGGGCGGTTCCGGGGCGGCACGATGTATATATTCGGATGCCATCTGATCGATCTTATCATATCGATGCAGGGGATGCCAGAGAACATCGTTCCGTTCCAGGACAAGACGCTGCTAGACGGCGTCGATGTGTACGACTACGGATTCGCCGTTTTCGAGTACGCCAGGGGTACGTCCACGGTAAAAACCACCTCCGTTGAGGTGAAGGGCTACGTAAGGCGGCAGTTGGTTGTCAGCGGAAGCGGGGGGACCATCGAAATAAAGCCACTCGAGAGCCCCACGGCCGCGACCCTGGCCGTGCCTGACCGCAGTCACGGGCATGTATCCTATATGCATGACCATCACGCGCGGCTGCAGACGATCGATCTGCCCGCGCTTTCCGGCCGGTACGACGACCAGATGCTGGACTTCGCGGCTATAATACGGGGCGAAAGGGAAAATCCCTACACGTACGATCACGAGCTTATGGTGCAGGCGGCCACGCTAAAGGCAAGCGGGTTTGATATTGATCTTAAGAAGTGGAGCAGGTTGTAGGGGACGCCCGGAAAGCGGTGTTTCCAGCTGCACAATTACGCCTGTTCAGGAGTTGCC
>JAAYXU010000238.1 GCA_012515725.1 Clostridiales bacterium
ATTATTATTTTAATGGAGCATATATCAAACGCGAGGATGTCGACGCGGGCAGCTGTGAAAGCCGGGTCTTCCAGCAGGCGACCCAGTATTACGCGGTCTGTGACGGCATGGGCGGAGCTGACGCGGGCGAAGACGCCTCGTACCGCGTGGTATCCGAGCTGGGTACGATCCTCAGCCGAAGCGATCCCATGGAGGCAGCCGGATCCTTCGATCGGGAGATTCAAGTGCTCTCGAACGCCATTTACGATGCTGCCCGCGCACGAGGGATCCATTCAGGCACAACACTGGCTATGCTGGCGCTCTGCGATTTGTCCGCCTATTCCGTCAACGTGGGAGACAGCCGCGTGTATCTGGCGCGAAAAGGCGCATTGAGGCAGCTTTCCATCGATCATTCCGAAGTCCAGCGGATGATCTCCATGGGGGTCATCACCCCCGAGGAAGGGCGCACCCATCCAAGGCGGCATGTGATCAGCCAGTATCTTGGCATGCCTTCAGACGATGCACGCGTATCGGCGACCATGAGCAAAGCGGTGGTTCCCGAGGCGGGAGACTGGTTCCTCCTGTGTTCTGATGGCCTGACGGATATGGTGGAGAACTGGGAAATACAGTCCATTCTGCAAAAGGCGGGGACGGCGGCGGCGGCAGCCAAGGCACTCAAAGACGCGGCGCTTTCCCGGGGCGGGAAGGACAATGTGACCGTCCTCTGCCTTCGCGTGATGCGGGTATCGCCCCACAGCAGGCTGCGCGCATTGTGCAGATTTTTGGCGGCATCCGTCCTTTTCACCGCCTCGTCCCTCGGTGCATTGATCTATTTTTTGCTGGATTGGCTGGCTTCCCGATGATTTTCGAACAGGGTAAAACAGGTTAAAGGATGGGGCAAATGCTGAACGTTCCAGAGAGACTCCTGTCCATGCAGCCCTTATGGAGCGTATGGGAGATCCACAGCTTCATAGGGGAAGGAAGCTATGGAAAAGTCTACAACCTGCATCGGGAAGAATTCGGCGAGGAGTATTTCTCTGCGCTCAAGTGGATCTGTCTGCCCCAATCGCCGACGGAGGCAGACCGCCTGCGCGCAGAGGGCCTGACTGAGGAAGAAGTGCTGGCCTACTTTGAAAATCTTGTGCGTTCCATGAACGCGGAGATCCGCCTGATGAGCGATCTGGGTGGGAACAGCCACATTGTCAATTATGCCGATCATATGGTATGTAAGCACGAGGCGGGCATCGGCTGGGACATTCTCATCCGCATGGAATTTTTGACGCCTCTGAACGTCTACATAAAAAACAATCCTGTCTCCGAGCGCGACGTGGCGGTCATCGGCATCCATATTTGCGACGCTTTGCGCCTTTGCGCGCGCCACAAAATTTTGCATCGCGACATCAAACCGGATAATATCTTCATATCCGGGGACGGCAATTACAAACTGGGTGATTTTGGCGTCGCACGGACGATGGAGCATACGGTGGACGCCATGTCCAGGCGCGGTACGCCGCTGTATATGGCGCCGGAGATTTGGTTTGGCAGACAGACCGATTTCTCCTCCGACCTGTATTCCCTGGGCCTCGTGATGTACGTGCTGCTCAACAACAACCGGGCGCCCTTCCTGCCGATCGATGGGGTGTCCAGCCATACCCAGCGCGAGGAGGCGCTTACCAGGCGCCTGAAAGGCCATGCGCTGCCTCCGCCCGCTTTCGGTTCCCGGGAGATGAAAAAAATCGTTCTGAAGGCATGCGCCTACAAACCTGCCGCCCGGTATCGGCGCGCCGAGGATATGATGGAGGCGCTGGAGGCTCTCCTGCGGGGAAACCGGCTCTCCCAAAGCGATATGGGGGTGATATGGCGGGGCGAAAGGTCGAGCACCGCCGGTTCTTCTCTGCTGCCGCCCTTTTCCATGTCGGCGGCTGCAGGGCGGAAATGGGTAAAAATCCTGTCATTTGCCGGGGGAACGCTTTTGCTGGGGGGCCTTGCCTTCTGGCTCCTGATGCTGAAATGGCAAAAGACCCCGCCTCCTCCCACGGGCCTTCCGGCCTCTCCCACGCCCGTGGAAACAGCCGCGCAAAGGGAAGAAACGCTGCGGATCGACGGGCTTATCCAGTCCGAAGGGAGCCTCGCTCTTTCCGTGACGAAACCGGACGGCTATGAAAACGAACCCCTGTCCCTCGCGTTCTGCGGTCAGCCCGTGCCTGCGGCGATGCTCTCCGGCGACGGCGGGACGGCCGTACTGTCCGTTCCGCTGACCGAGCTGAAATCGCTCCAAGATTTTAATGCCCGGGACGGGCAGCATCTTTCTTTTGCGGTGCGCTGCGGCGCTTTGCAATCGCCGGAAGCGCGATGGATTTACCTGGATACCGGGGACTGGGCTCCTGTGACGAACTACGATGACATGAAGGGGCTGAGCGCCAGCGATCCCTGCCGGGTGACGATCTATTGGAACGATCAATGGATCGGCAGCCTGACGCTCAAGGAAGCCAACGTGCCTTCGCGCGCGGTGCTCTCCCGCGTGAACGCCCGGCCAGGGGATACCATTGAGCTGGAAGCAGCCGTACCGGAGACAGGGG
>JAAYXU010000023.1 GCA_012515725.1 Clostridiales bacterium
CACGCTTAAACTCATATCGGTGCAACAGGACTGGGCGACGGCTTCTCCGGAAGACCATTATATCTGGGCGTTTTTCAAGGAATACTGCAATCTGGACCTGGACGTAACCTACTATCAGGGCGGATCCTGGGCTGAGCAGCGCAATTTGGTTTTCACGGGCGGAGACCTGCCCGACATATTCTACCAGTGCGGCTTCAGCACCAGCGACATGGTGCGCTACGGACAGGGCGAGGGGCTGCTGCACCCGTTGGAAGACCTGATAGAGCAGTATGCTCCGCTCATCAAAATGGCTATCGAGGCGAATCCGAATATACTCCTCGAAACAAAAACGCCCGACGGGCATATGTACTGCATACCCAGGATTACCGCCGAGTATGTGGAGCTTAATACGGTAAGAATGTTCATCAACAAGGCGTGGCTGGACCAGGGTGGTCTCAAAATGCCCTCTACGCTGGACGATCTTACCGAGGTGCTTCGGTACTTCCGGGACGGCGACCCCAACGGTAACGGCGAAGCCGACGAAATCCCATGGCTTGGCACTGCGGGCGGCACAGGCACCGTGGTTCTGACAGCGCTTGGGATGAATACGAACAGTTCGCTGGAAATATTCGTAAAGAGCGACGGAAAGACGGTCAGCTCACCGCCTTTGGAGGACAACTATATCCACTATCTGACGTACATGAAGCAGCTGATGGACGAGGGGCTTTTCAACTCCGATTTCTATACGATGTCTACCGAGCAGGTAAACGCCACGCTGGCCAGGAACATCGTGGGGCTCTAGCAGATGGCGGCTCCGTTCATCAACATGCCCGAGCCGGAGCAGTACAGACAGTACGAGTCCCTGATCCCTCTGACCAGCGCATACAACAGCGAAAGGGTCTGGCCTGTAGGCACATCGCTGGGGCAGGGAACGTTCGCCATCGCATACGACACCGAGTATCCCGAGGCCGCCATCCGCATGGCCAACGTTTTCTTCGAGGAGGGCATTCCGCTGCTATTCTGGCTGGGACCGATCAAGTCGGAAAGCTATGAGCCACAATATCCGATCGAAGGATGGGATCCGAGTTTCTGTTATTATGAGGACGGAGCATTTGGTATTGAGTGCCCTGATGGAACAGACGCCTGGACGTACATCAACAACCATGTAGGCATTTACAATGGAGGCCCTGTTGGTTTCATGTATAAGGACCAGCAGCTCTACGACCAGCTCGGTATGCACGACGCACGCATGCCGGAAAACGAACTAATCTGGCGGGAAAGCATGCAGGCGAATGTGGCTCCCTATGAAAAGCAGCCGCTGCCCACGCTGTTCCTGGATGTGGAAACGCTGGAGCGGGCCAACGAGCTCATCACGCCCATCAACGACTACATCGAGACGATGGAAGCCAAATTCATCATGGGTAACGAGCCGCTGGAGAATATCGACGCATTCAAAGAGCAACTCAAATCACTGGGCATAGAGGAGTTTCTCCAAATTTATCAGGACGCGTACGACGCCTATCTGGCCAACGTCGCCGGGTAACGGAAGTTGACACACACAGGCCCGCCCTCGGGCGGGCCTGTGGCGTTACGCGAGACAGGAACGAGGCGGCGCGGCGCAGCCGCTACAGGCGGAAACGCTACCCACTGCGTGGAACGTAAAATAACGGAGGACAGTACCGATGCGCAAAGACTGGAGCCGTGTCCTGTTCCTAGGCAACAGCATCACCGTCCACCCGCCTGCCCCGAAGCTCGAGTGGTACGGAAACTGGGGCATGGCGGCAAGCTGCGAGGACAACGACTACGTCCACATACTCATGCGCGCTATCCGCGAACGCCACCCCGGCGCGCAGCATAGAGCGCTCAATATCGCCGACTTCGAGCGTGAGTTCTGGGAATATGATATGGCCCGGCTCGCTGAAGCCCGCGCCTATGACGCGGACCTGACGATCGTGCGGATCGGCGAAAACGTGAACGCGGAGGAAGCGGCTGCCCATGACTTCGAACAGTTCTACCGCAGGATGCTCGACTTCATCGTCCCGGCGGGAAGTGCCGCGCTGTGCGTGGGCAGCTTCTGGGACGGTCCGGTGAACGCGCTGATGGAGGCCGCAGCCGCCGGTTTTGGCTGCGGGTATATAAATATCGGATACCTCGGGCGCGACGACGCGAACAAAGCGACGGGTCTTTTCGCGCACGAGGGAGTGGCGTCCCATCCGGGTGACCGGGGGATGGAGGCGATCGCCCGGCTCATATGGGATGCATTGGTTGGGGAGGAGATCCTATGACACAGTCCTTTGTGCGCGCATACGGGTTCACCGGGGACGGCCATCGCGGTTTCTGTTACCAGAGCGGCATGACGTCATTCTCCGAGATGTTGATAAACGGCAAGCTGGTAAGCTGCGGATTTCTGGC
>JAAYXU010000239.1 GCA_012515725.1 Clostridiales bacterium
ATAGGGGAAGCGTCCTGTATCCCAGCGTATGCGTCTTGCCCATCGAGCCGAATCCCAGTATGCCGATCTGAAGGGTTTTCATAAACAAACCTCCTGTGCGCGGGTCCGCTTTATTGTACCCTTGGGCGGCGCGGGCGTCAAGGAAATGGATTTGACAAACAAGCGATCTTGTATTAAGGTAGAGAATGTTACTCTTATTATATGGCTGTTTGATGGTCAGATGATATAAATTTTAAGGCTTGCCAGTCCCTGCGGGAGGGGCTGCCCTGGCAAAAAGCCTAAGCGCCAATTGCTTTAGAATGTTTACAATGGATCTCGGGCTAACAAAAGGGCTTTTCAGGATCAGTATCGAATATTGCAGACGATAATCCCTAATGGCACGAACCGGAAAGCGAAATTTAACGCGCGCGAAAGGCTGAGGACGATGCTGATAGAGCTTGGTTTTGGCGGCGGTACGCAGACCGTCGCGATACCCGATGAAAACTATGAGGGCAGTCTTATGCCAAACGCCGTAGAATCCGCCCCCGCGGGCGAGGAGGCGGTGCGCCGGGCGCTCGCTGAGCCGATCGGCTCGCCGCCGCTTCGCGGTCTGGTGCGGCCGGGCGAGCGGATCGCGATCGTCACCAGCGACATCACGCGCCCGATGCCCACCGCCCGGGTCATGCCGGCGCTGCTTGAGGAGCTGTGCGCGGCGGGCGTCTCCCCCGGGGATATAACGCTCGTATTCGCGCTGGGGAGCCACAGGAAGCACACGCGGCAGGAGATAGCCGCGCTGGCCGGGCCCGAGGTAGCCGGCCGGATCCGGTGCGTGGATTCGGACCCGGACGACTGCGTGCGCATGGGCGTCACGCGGCGGGGCACGCCGGTCGACATCACGCGCGCAGTCGCGCAGGCCGACCGCCGGATCTGCCTTGGTAATATCGAATACCATTATTTCGCCGGGTACTCGGGCGGGGCCAAGGCGATCATGCCGGGCGCGTCCACGCGCGAGGCGATACAGCGCAACCACCGGCTGATGACCGACGAGTGCGCGTGCGCCGGGGCAATCGCGGGCAATCCCGTACGCGAGGACATCGAGGAGGCCGCCGCGCTGTGCGGGGTGGACTTCATACTCAACGTGGTGCTGGACGAGCACAAGCGGATACTGCGCGCGGTCGCGGGCGACGTGACGCTGGCCCACCGGGCAGGGTGCGCATTTCTGGACAGGCTCTATATGAAGGAGATCCCGCGGCGCGCCGATATCGTGCTGGCCTCCCAGGGCGGAGCGCCCAAGGACATAAACCTCTATCAGACGCAAAAAGCGCTTGATAACGCCAAGCACGCGGTAAAGGACGGCGGCACGATCATACTCGTGGGCTCGTGCCGGGAGGGGCTGGGCGAGCCCGAATTCGAGCGGTGGATGACGCAGTCGCCCTCCCCCGAATCGATGATCGAGCGGATCGGGCGCGACTTCCGGCTGGGCGGACATAAGGCGGCGGCCATCGCGATGGTGCTGCGGCGCGCCGGCATATTCCTAGTGTCGGAAATGGATCCCGCGCTGGTCACGCGCATGTTCATGACGCCATACTCGCTGGCGCAGGACGCGCTGGACGCTGCGCTGCGCGTGCACGGGCACGGCGCGCGCGTGCTGGCGATGCCCTACGCGGGCTCGACGCTGCCGCGTGTAGGATAAAGAAGACGGGCTATTTTAAATGGCCAAACGGATCGCTGCATTTCTCCCGGGGGTCAAAAAACCCTTTTATACAGTTAATATTGCGAACACATATCTGGATATGAGTCTGTGCCTTGAATCCAGCGCCTTTATAAACAGGATCACCTTCCTGAAAAAGCCCCCTGACCGTATCGTAGCTTTCTGATCCAAGGTTCTCATCAATAACCTGTCCGCCGGCATTATTCTCTATAAAAAGATGAAGAGCCTCTATCACCGTTCTGTCCAGTATACGTAACGGCTTATCAGGATCAAATCCTCTATTGTGTGGCAAAGACACCTCCGCGATATTCGTAACTTTCTCAAGATAACTATGTGCCAGTCTCAGTCTGTTAATGTGAAACGCGTCCATCAAGTTCAAACAGTTGCCCAAATCAATAATCGCCCCCAGTACGGCCGGATTATTAATAGGAAAGGATGTATATTTACCAGGGTTCTGCTTTGCCAGTGTTGCAAACTCAAGAGCTCGCTGATAGTTTTGTTCCCAGAAGTAGATGCCGCTTCCCAACCAGTCATAATTGTTTTTACTCGGTCTTAAGAATTCGTTTCCAAATAAAACGGCTTCCTTTGTTGTCTGGTCGCAACCATGGAAGCCGAATACAAACGCAGGAAGCCTGGAATACATACTA
>JAAYXU010000024.1 GCA_012515725.1 Clostridiales bacterium
GGCATCTTCGTCGACGAGTCCCATACTGCGAGCTTTGGCGAGTATCTTCTCGCGGTCGAGTCCCCTGCCGTCGTCCCGCACCGTGATCCATACGTCTCCGCCCGCGTTGCCCGCTTCCAGCGTTACGACGCAGGTTTCGCTTTTACCTGCGGCTATGCGCTCCTCGGGCGTCTCCAGGCCGTGGTCCACGCTGTTGCGGATGATGTGCATGAGCGGATCGGATATCTGATCGATTATGTTCTTATCGACCTCGGTGTGCTCGCCCACGATACTGAGCTCGACTTTTTTATGAAGGCGCATGCTCATATCGCGCACGATCCGGTTCATCCGCTGGAACGTAACCGACAGGGGCACCATTCGGATAGACATCACGATATCGCGCAGCTCGCCCGTGATTTTCTCGAGCTGGGAGGCGTCCTTGCGAAGGCTTTCGAGGCTCAGACGCTTGAATTCCGGGTTCTGCAGCACCATGGCCTGTGATATGACCAGCTCTCCCACCAGATCCATGAGCGTGTCAAGCTTCTGCGTGCTCACGCTGATCATGCTCTGCCTGTGCACGGCAATGGGGGGCGTTCCGCGGTCCTCCTGGCGAACCGCTGGCCCGGCGATGCGGGAGTCTGTAGGCTCCGGCTCGTCGCTCCGGGCCGTAGCCGCCTCCGCAGTCGGCGCGGAAGCAGCGTCCCCTTCTCCGTCGGGACTGAAGCTTAACTCGCGTATGAACATCGTATCGAGCAGCAGCGCCCGCAGCTCTTCTGGGGGAAGCTCCGAGCGGAACCACAGATGAAAACCCTTCTCCCGGATCGCGTCCGCGCTCTTATCGTCGTCCATGATGTCCTGCGGCTCATAGCGCAGTCCCGATACCGCGCTGCCAAGACGGTGAACCACCTCGAAAGCGCGGATGTTCTCCATCTGGCAGTCTTCCTCGAAAAAAACCGAAGCCTTGTAAGCGTAGCCCGTCCCGCTCTCGCCGTGACGCTGCGCGGCATCGGTTTGCGCGGCCTTCGCGGTATCACGGTTACTATCACACTGCCGCAGCGCGTCAAGATACTCCCGGATGCGTACTATCAGCGCGCCACTGTCGCCGTCGGCTGTCTCGCCGTCTTCCAGCTTCACTATCTCGCCCTTAACGAAATCAACAAAGCCTAGTATGAGATCGCAAAGCATCCTGTCGTCGGCCGCGACGTGGCGGTTCCCGCGGATATACGCAAAGAGATCCTCCATACTGTGCGCAAGCGCGCTGATCGACTGCACCTGCATCATCGCCGATGAGCCCTTGATCGTGTGCATTACGCGGAAAATCTCATCGACAGACGCGCCAATGCCCTGGTTCTTCTCGCCGTCTATCGCAATTTCCTCCAGCTGTCCCGCAAGCTCCAGTGTTTCAAATACGAACATATCGAAGATCGGATCGTTTGTGTACGTGCTCAAACGTTAATTCCCCCAGCTACTGTATCTGTATATAAATAATATCGGATCGCTGCATAAAACCTTTAGCAGGACGCTTTACCGCTCACCTCAGCAGGATTCAGCGTGTCGGCGGTGAATTATATAGATATGTTTAGAGAGGAAAGGGTGTATGACGATGCGCATCGCGCTGGTGGGACTGGGGATCCGGGGGACTTTGTTTTATAACGCGCTCAAAACGCGCTCCGACGTGAAGCTGATCGCCGGGTGCGACATCAGCCCGGCGCGGCTGGAAGCCTTTGCCCGCGAAGCCGGAGATATACCGCTCACCGGAGACATCGACGAACTGCTGGCGATGCGGCCCGACGCGGTGCTGGTCACGACTCCCGACTTCGCCCACCGGGAGGCGGTGGAGAAGGCGGCGGCCGCCGGCGCGCACATCATGGTGGAAAAGCCGCTGGCCACCTCGCTCGCCGACGCGCAAGCCATGGAGCGCGCGGTCCGGCAAGCGGGGGTATCCTGCATGGTGGCCTTTGAGAACCGCTGGAATCCGCCGTTCGTGGCCGCGAAGAACGCGATCGACGAGGGCAGGCTGGGCGATATCGTCGCGATCAACGCGCGCCTCAACGACACGATATGGGTCCCCACATCGATGCTGTCGTGGGCGGCCCGCTCCTCCCCGGGCTGGTTCCTCCTGTCGCATCTGGCCGACATGGTCTGGTGGCTGAGCGGCAGGAGCGCGCAGTCTGTCTATGCGGCGGGCAGCCGGGGAAAGCTTCAGGCCCTCGGTATCGATACATGGGACGGCCTGCAGTCTGTCATATCCTGCCGTGACGGGCTGACGGCCACGCTGACCTCGTCGTGGATACTTCCCGAGTCGATGGCCACGGTCTTCGACTGCAAGATGGAGATCATCGGCCGGGATGGCGCTTTCTATATCGATCTGACCGCGCCGATGGCTACCTGTCTGCACAAGCGCGCCGAGGGAGTCTCCACGCTCTTTGCCGACGTACACGGACGGCTTCAGGGCGCGCCCGTATCGATGGTGCACGACTTCGTGGACTGCCTGCTGGCCGGCCGGCCCGTACCTGTTCCGCTGTCGGACGCCGTCTCGAACGTCGCGCTAATCGAGGCGCTGCACCGTTCGGCGGAAAGCGGGAGCGTGGTGGGGGTGGAGTAGGGTTTGGAATTAGTATAAGGACTCTCCCCCGGGACGCCTGCGGGCGTCCCGTTATGGATATCATTAGTTACTCTAAATCTAGCCAGTTTAAAGGCCAAGTACTGTAGTAAGTAAGTTCTTCAAAAAGAGGATTATTACAGGTTATTATACCAATGATTTTTATGGTTTTTTCAGTCCAAACATCAATA
>JAAYXU010000025.1 GCA_012515725.1 Clostridiales bacterium
ACAGGATGTATCCGGAAAGCTCGGTAATCACATGGTACGGAGGCGTGGCGGCAGCCCGCCTGCGCGGCGAGGATGCGCCTGGTGAGCTTCCTTACAGCATGCAGGTTCCCATTGACGAGATGATACGGCGCATCCGTACAATCGGCGCGCGGCTGCAGGAATGCCGTTCGATCCGGGAACTCCGGCAGGACGTGGACTTCCGCAGGCTGCTCGTCTGGGGTCTTTCGCTGCGTGAGCCGCGCCTGAGGCGCGTTATGCTTCAGATGCTGGTAGCCGCGGGAGGAGCCCAAAGCGAACGGCTGCTTCGCAGGCTGCTGCTAAGCAGGAACGAGACCGACGAATTCAAGCACGAGATTTTTCTGGGACTCAAGGTAATGAACGCGCAGCAGCCGTTTCTCGCGATCATGAACGGAAATATCGTCCAGGTATGCGTGCAGGTCCACAAGCCCGGCTTTAATACTCTGGCGGAAGGTCACCATGAAGTGATCCGGCTCCTCCGGCACCGCATGGACGACTGGATGCCCTCCTGCACCGACGACGCCATATCCCTGTGGAACCGCTTTCTGCTCAAGCGAATCAGCCGCGGAAAGCCGCCCAGACTGAGAAAACCTGCGGTTTGGGCCGCCGCGATTCATTACTGCACGGCGGTTGATCGCGGAAAGAGCTTCACCGCCAGTACGCTGGCCCGCCGCTACGGTGTGCGCCTTGGCCAAGTGGTGCGCTGCGTACGAAGGATTCGCAATGCGATGAAGGATTCAAAGAAGGATTGATAGAGTTGGAGCACAGACTCATTGATTTTGACGGGCAGTTCCAGGAGCATCTCAGGACGTGGATGCGGGAATGCCGCGGTCAGTACGAGACGATCGAGGATATGGAGGAAGACATGCCGTCGGTGTATGGCAAATGGATGCTGCAGCGCGCGGGCTGGCTGGAGGGCGCCACACCGGCGGAGTTCTTCTATCGGTACGACGATCCCGTACTGCTCGTCGGCTGGATGATCGCGTATATGGCATCAAGCACGGGTCTTCCCGATCCGCTGCTCGACCGCATCGCTTCGCTGGGCCGCGAGGCCGAGACGCCGCTGCTGGGCGTGCTGCGGGATGAGATACCGCTGCCCGACTCCTGCGACCGCCGGGGCGTCAAGAGCGTCGTTATGAATCTCCTGAACGAAATCCAGTCCGTCGCGCCGCTTCACGACTATATCGAGCTAGTCGTATCAGGGGAAGACAGCGAACTCTCTGAGGTGGCTTGCGACGCGCTGTCGAACATGGGGCCGTGCATCGTCGAGCCGGTACTGGCCGCTCTTGATCGCCCGATGAGTCAGGAGGCGCTGGAAAGCCTGGTGGATGTACTCTCGAACTATCCAGGAGACGCGCGCATACTGGGTTGGCTCATACGTCTTTTTGAAACGAGTCCCAGGAAAGCGCTGTTCGCATCGGATCTTGGCAAGTACGGCGACGAGGCGGCGCTTCCGGCGCTCATGCGCACCCAGAGCGAGCCGGGCATCAGTTATCTGGACTACATCGAGATCAGAAGCGCGATCGAGCAGCTTGGAGGAGAGCCTGAGCCCGAGCGCGACTTCACGGGAGATCCGTACTACGAATCGCTAAAAGGGGTATAAGATGGAGAATTCGGTATCCTTGAAGGAGATACGCGCCAACGAGAAAATCAGGATCCTTATCGACTCTGCCAACCAGGTACTTGAAAGGATAGGCTACACCGAGCACGGAACGCGCCACGTGGGGTACGTAAGCCGCGCGGCCGCCAGTATACTGGAACGGCTGGGATATCCGCAGCGCACCGTGGAGCTGGCCGCCATCGCCGGATGGATCCACGACGTGGGTAACGCGATCAACCGTAAAAACCATGGCATGACCGGAGCGCTCCTAATGCTGCCCGTTCTGCAGGAAATAGGCATGCGTATGGATGAAATCGCGCCCATACTGTCGGCAATCGGAAACCATGAGGAAGAAACGGGAGTACCCGTTAGCGAAATATCGGCGGCGCTCATCATCGCCGACAAGAGCGACGCGAACAGGACGCGCGTGCGAAAGGGAAAATACGATCCATACGATATCCATGACAGGGTCAACTACGCGATCAAAAAGAACTGGATAGAGGTAAACGCCGCCAAAAAAATGATCCGTTTTGGAATACAGATGGATTCCACCTCATCGGTCATGGAGTTCATGCAGATTTATCTGACGCGTATGCGCATGTGCGAGAAGGCCGCCGCGTTCCTGGGATGCAGCTTCGAGATCGTCATCAACGACACGGCGATCAACAACCAGTCTCCGCGCATAGTGGAGACCACAGAGAACCAAAGCGACGTCATTATGTGACCGCGTTTTCAACCTATAGAAACCTGCTACATCGGGCATTCTTCGTGGAGCGCGCGGTGCGTAAAGGACATGGAGTCCGACGCGAAGTCCGCAACGATTTGTCCCGAGCCAAGCAGCTTGTACTTGTAGCTGAGCAGTCCCTCCAATCCGACAGGCCCGCGCGCGTGGAGCTTGCCCGTCGCGATGCCCACCTCCGCGCCGAATCCGTAGCGGAACCCGTCGGCAAAGCGGGTCGAGCAGTTATGGAACACGCCCGCGCTGTCCACCTCGCGCAGAAAGCGCGCGGCGGCTTCGGTATCCTCTGTGACGATCGCGTCGGTGTGGCCCGAGCCGTGGCTATTCACGTGGCTGATCGCGTCCGCGAGCGAATCCACGACCCTTACCGATAGCACGTAATCAAGATACTCGGTATCCCAGTCTTCGTCCGTCGCATCCTCGACGGGTATGATTCGGGTTGTGCGCGGGCAACCCAGGAGGCGTACCCCGGCGCTGTCCATCGCGGCCTTCAGGCGGGGCAGGAAAGCCTCAGCGATATTCCTGTGGCACAGCAGCGTTTCGGTGGCGTTGCAGACCGCGGCGTATTGCGCCTTGCCGTCCACCGCCACCCTGATCGCCATATCGATATCGGCAGCAGCGTCTACATAGGTGTGGCATATGCCGTCGGCGTGCCCCATTACTGGTATGCGGCTGTGCTCAATGATGTAGCGGACAAATTCATTGGTGCCCCGGGGTATGATGAGGTCTATATACCGATCCATTTTCAGCATTTCTGCTACATCGGCGCGACTTTCCATGAGCCCCGCCCAGCCTTCGGGCATTCCGGACGAAGCGGTCCCGGCCTCGATCGCCGTAAAGAGCGCGCGGTTCGTTTCCCGCGCCTCGCTTCCGCCCTTAAGAAGCACTGCGTTGCCCGACTTGAGGCACAGCGCGGCGATCTGCACCAGCGCGTCGGGGCGCGACTCGAATATGACACCGATCGTGCCTATGGGGCAGGTGACGCGATACAGGTTGAGCCCGGGCGAAAGCTCGGTGGAGAGCGTGGTGCGGCCTACCGGATCGGGCAGTGTGCGTAGCGACGCGATGCCCGAGAGCGTGTCTTCCATTTTGTTTTGGTCGAACGCTAGCCGCTTCATGAGCGGCTCGGAGAGTCCCTCGCGCCGCCCCCGGTTCATGTCCTCCCGGTTGGCGGCAAAGATGCGCTCCTTGCGCTTTAATAGCTCCTCGGAGACCGCGCCTAGCGCGCGGTCGCGCTCCTGTGCTGACGACGCGGCCAGACGCAGGGCCGCCTGGTGCGCCAGCGCGGCGGTTTGCTCCATGTTCTGCATCGGGGTTCCTCCTTTGCCTGTGATCGGCGCTCCTACCCGATCGGGAAATCGAAATAGGTATCGGGATACGGCTCTCCGATTAGCGTATAGTGCCACCATTCGCGGCTGTAGGGCTTGAAGCCCGCGGCTTCCATCGCGCTTCTGAGCGTATTCCGGTTAGCCGTCTGACGCTCTGTTATGAGCGACGTGCCGTGGTGGGATATTTCTCCGAAGTAATCGAAGGGACCGCCCATGTCCAGCTCTCTGCCGGTCTTCATGTTAACGAGGGTGAGGTCCACTGTGCTGCCCCGCGAGTGGCCCGATCGCCGCGCCAGATACCCAAGGTCAAACACCTTTTCCTTGTTAACGTCGGGATAGAAGATAGACTTCATGCGCTGGTCATCGAGATTCCCGGCCCAGCGGATGAAGTGATTCACCGCTCGCTGGGGCCGGTAGCCGTCGTATATTTTTAGTATGTACCCCTGCTCGGCCAGCGATTCGGCGGCCTTTTTCAGCGCTTCGGCCGCCTCTCCTGTCAGCAGCACGAGCGGTGCGCCGTAACCGTCGATCCGCTCGCCCACGAAGTTGTAGCTGGAGTAATACCGCACCTCGAGCAGCGCATGGGGCACTACGTCGCTTACGACCACGAAGCCATGTTCACGCCATGCGCCGGGCGTGGCCGAAGGGTCGGGCGGCGCGGGCGTTCCTGTGGACTGATCCATCGTGGATACGGGAGAGGGGGGTGGCGAGGGCGCGCCGGCGGCTGTTGGCTCGGGTGTCATGATAGGCGTCACGGGCGTACAACCGGCCATGAGCGCCAGACCGGTCAGAACCAGAGCGGCGCGGGAAAAAGCGCATCGGCGCACAGTCAATCATCCTTTACAGAAGTTTATGTGTCATTATACCATACGACAGCGTCTGATGAAATGGAAGCTCGGAAATACCAGGGCGAACAATATTAAAAATCCCCCGCCGACAAGACGGGGGGTCAAATAATGCGATTATTCGCCCGGTCGCTGCGGAGGCATCGGGCTCTTCGCGGGCTTACTCATTCTGCGGCGGCGCAGGAAGCGGACGAGCAACAGGATACCGCCCACGATCGCGCCGGGTATGAGCAGCCAGCAGATTGCGACGAACAGCCACGATATGAAGTTAAGCGTACCGCGGCCTACGTTGATGAAGCCGCGCCGTGCGAGCTGCCAGGCGTCGCTCATCGCTATGACACGTATGAACTCTGGCGAATCCTCCACGTATGAGGGGGTAGCCGTGATGGAGATGGTCAGCGTCGAGTAGGCGACCTGCTTATCCCACATGCGCCGGCGGCCTTCCATGACATCGATTTCCTCGCGTATGTTACCGAGCTCCTCATATACTCTGAGCGTATCCTCGATGGTTTCGGCCTGCTCCATGAAGGTCAGCAATTGCTGTTCCTGCGCTTTGGCCTGCGTCAGCCGCGCGTCGAGGTCGTAGTATTCGTCGGTGATGTCGTCGCTGTTCATTTCAAAGGAGCGGACGGACCCAAGACCCGCGGCGTAGTCCCGGAATGCTTCCAGCGTGCCCGATGGGAGCCGCAGCGTGATTTGAGCCGATGTGACGCGGCTGCTTCCCTGCGTATCTGAGGAGGAGGAGGCGACGTATCCGCCCAACTCTTCGGCTTTATCGGTAAAAAACCGCAACGCGTCGCCAGGCTCGTCGCAGACAAAGCGCATTTGCGCCGTATAGATGATCTTGCGGTCGGCGGAAAGATCCAAATCGGGAATCTTCTCCGTCTCGCTTCCGGAGTCTTTGGTTTGTCCTTCCGCGGGCGGTACATATACATCAGCAGATCCTACCGCCGAATTGCTTGACGCGCAGCCGTACAGCAGTCCGGACATCGCGAGCAGTGCCATGAGTACGGCCAGCGGTACAATGATTCGTCTACTCATACCAATTCCCCTCCCCATATTTGTTTGTAGTTTCATTATCAGTCCCGGGAAGTGATTTGTCAAGATCAGGATGTATGTGATTGGAACAATGAGCGACATTGTATGGCAATTTGTGGAATGGACATTCCTGAACGCGTATGGTAAAATGAGCATTCTGGCCTGGCAAAGGGGGAATTCACATGGCCCGGCATCCGGAGTGGCATACCGAGGAAGAGCATCTGCTCCTTACGCTCGACAAGGTAAGCGAGGAATACCAATTTGTCTCCCGGATCCGCGCGGAGCAGCAGGCTGCCGTGGACGATCTGCGCGTCGCGGCGGGCGGCTCCTACAGCAACGAGCTGCAGGTAGCCGAAAACCTGCTGTCCATCACC
>JAAYXU010000240.1 GCA_012515725.1 Clostridiales bacterium
AAGCAGTCGAACCGCTCGTATTTTACATAGCTGCCCGCCTCGACGCCGTGCAGCAGGTAGTAGTCGAAGTAGCCTGCGCCGGTCTGCTCAAGCTGTTCCGAGAAGATCCGCTCCATGTCCGCCCGGGAATTGAAGAAGGCGTTGTGCAGCTTGGTGGCCAGCGTGAAGCGATCCCGGGGATAGCGATCTACGATGGCTTCCCTGGCCACGCGCTGGCTGGTAAAGCCGTTGTACATGATCGCCGTGTCGAAATAGGTAAAGCCCTTGGCCATGAACAGGTCCACCATACGCTTGACCTGCTCGACATCCACTTTGGCATCATCCGTGGGGTCCGTCAGCGGCATGCGCATCAGACCAAAGCCCAGTTTTTTCATCGCGTCGTCCTCCCGTTCTGCCGGTGTACAGTGCCGGAACTCACTGTATAGATTCTATCATGTTTCCTACATTCAGGCAAATACCTGCGTAAAACATAACCTGCCCGGAGGCATGGCGGCAGCCGCGTATTGCAAACCCGTATCGGCTGTGCTAAACTGTTTTCGACTGATCTGATGAAAGCGTGATTCAATGTCCGATCCCTGGATCATGAAGGGGCTCTCCCGGCAGGACCCTCTGCGCATACGCTCCGCCTCCGAACTGACCGCCTGCGTCAGTGAGATCGGGTTTCTGCCCTTCTTCGCCAACGAAGTTGCCGGGTTCTCCGCCGAGGAACGCGTGGCTGCGGATGCCTGGTGGACGGGCGACCGGGAGCAGGACCCATGGGAATGGCGTGAGACCATCGCCGCCGGCCACGAGATTGCCTATGGCAAGTTCTTCGACGGTCGCGCCGGGTTCATCGCGCCGGCCTGGCTGCCCGCATTCGCCAACGCCCGGCGCGAAGGCTGGGATTTCGACGGCAAGTGGCAGAGCGGTGCGGCTTCTCTGCGCGAAAAGAACTTGATGGCGTTCTTCGTAGACCCGGAGTCCGGCGACGAACCGCGGTTCACCGGCGCGGAGCTGCTCTCCACCGATCTGAAGCGGATGGCTGGCTTCGGCAAGGGAGGCGAGAAGAATTACCCCGGCGTACTGACGGGGCTTCAGATGCAGCTGTATCTGGTTATCGCCGGTTTCCGCCGCCGGCAGAACAGGCTCGGTGTTGGCTACGGCATGCCCGTCTCGGTCATCGCGGCCCCGGAAAGCATCTGGGGATATGATCTGATGTCCTCCGCCTATGAAGAATCTCCGGGCATATCCTGGGATCGAATAATGAAGCACGCGATGGAGATGTATCCCTCGGCCGGCGACGCCGCCATCATCCGCCTGATCGGAAAGCGGCCCGATGTGTGAAACAAATAACCGTCCCGCCCTTCCCTCACAATGCCCGACGCGGTTCGGGCTTTTCTTTTTGACGGGTGATCCGCGCTTCAAACCACTCCATGGGATACTGAGCGCCCGGGTCCGTGCGTTTCAAAAAGCGATGTACTTCTTCGCCGGAAACGCGTTCATTGCAAATTCCGATTTGTCGGTCCATTTTCTCCGCTTCACTGCCGTGAGATGATCTTTATTCTTGTTTTATCAGAAGATCTGCCCCGGCAGCTTCTGCTTTTTCTTCGGCGGAAACTGCGCATCGAAGCGTTCGAAGGCTTCCGGGTCCCGCTCGGCGACGAAATAGCCCTCCGGCGGCGCATAAACTCCGCTGACGTCGCTCAAATACCCCGGTATCAGCTCCCTGCACAGGAAAAAAGAGGCGTCAGCGCCCTCCGGCAGGTCGTGATAGCGTATGCCGTACTCACCGGCATAGGCAAAGCCGCATTTCCCGTAGAACTGTATGTTGCCCTCGAAGCACAGTGCGCCGCAGCCCAGCGCCGCAGCGCGCTCCAGAGAGTAGTCCAGCAGCATTTTGCCATAGCCCTGACGCTTGAACTCCGGGGCGATGCA
>JAAYXU010000241.1 GCA_012515725.1 Clostridiales bacterium
AAGGACATATTCTTCGCTAAGGCCCGCAATTATCCGTCGGCGCTCGTAGCGTCGCTCGATCCTGATAACGTTCCCCAGTCGGTATACGACAGCCTCATCGCCGCCGTTCGGCAGGCGCTTCCCGATATGCACCGTCTGGTCCGGCTCAAAAAGGAGATTCTCGGAGTCGACGAAATGCACATGTACGACCTGTATGTGCCTATGGCGACGCAGGTTGACATGAAGATACCCTATGGTAAGGCGTGCGACATCGTATGCGAGGGGCTCGCGCCGCTGGGCGCGCAGTATATCGACACCATGCGCAGGGGTATACGCGAGGGCGGCTGGGCCGATGTGTACGAGAACCAGGGCAAAACCAGCGGCGCGTATTCCTGGGGCGTATGGGGTACGCACCCCTATGTGCTGCTCAACTGGAACGACACGCTCGACAATCTATTAACGCTGGCCCACGAGCTGGGGCACGCGATGCACAGCCACCTGAGCGACACCGCTCAGCCATACGCGAAGTCGCAGTATCCGCTGCTGCTTGCCGAGGTGGCCTCCACATGCAACGAAGCGATACTCATGGACTATATGCTGGGGCGCACGCAGGACGCCGACGGCAGACGCTATCTGCTGGGCTATTTCCTGGAGCAGTTCCGCACCACGATGTTCCGCCAGGTCATGTTCGCCGAGTTTGAGAAGATCATACACGCCCGGGTCGAGGAGGGCGAGGCCCTGACGCCCGAGACACTGCGCGACATTTACCGCGGGCTCAACGTCGACTACTACGGCCCCGACATGGTAGTAGACGAGGCGGTGGACATGGAGTGGGCGAGAATCCCGCATTTTTACCGCTCTTTCTACGTATACAAGTACGCGACCGGCTTCGCGTCGGCGATATACCTTTCCCGTATGGTGCTAAAGGGGGGCGACGCGGAGCGCGAGCGGTATATTTCGTTCCTGCGCGGCGGCGGATCCGACTATCCGCTCCATCTGCTGCGGCGCGCCGGGGTTGATCTGACCCAGCCCGAAACCGTATCGGACGCGCTTCGGACGTTCGCCGCGACAATCGACGAAATGGAGGAGCTGGTATGATGGACGCACTCATGACGCGGGAAATTGGAGATCGGGACACGATCCGGGAAATCGCAGGCAGGGTCTGCGCGCTCCCGGGCAGCGAACTCGACATGAACACGGCGCTCGCGATCGTTACGGCCGCCTACGACTGCGAGGCGCAGTACCTCAGGCAGCAGGGCGCATGCGAGGGCGGACAGGCTCCCTACGACGAGGAGGAGGCGTTCGACTACATACTGGACCGGCTCATGAGCACATACGGCGACGTCCGCAACGACGCGCTAGCCAGGCTGGTCGAAGAATACATCGCCTGCGAGAACGATTATCTCGAGCAGACGGGAAGGCTCACCTGGCGCGCTCTGGCAAAAGGCGCGTAGCAGAAAAACAAAGGCCGCTCCCCCGCAATCGGTGGGAGCGGCTCCTTTTTTGCCGGAATCAGGACTGAGGCTCGGGCTCTCCGAATTTCCAGGCGGCGTACTCTTCTATGACGAGCTTGCCCCCGTCGGCCAGCCATTGCTCGGTAAAGCTGTCGAAAGTCTTGCCGACCGCCTTTTCACCGGTCAGCACCTCCAGGAAATACGCGTCCACGATCTGCGAAAGAGTCGCCGTCAGCCCCTCAAGGGCCGCCGAAGGCGGCGCGTATCCTACCGGAGAGGGTACGAGCGCGTCGGCCATGCCTTCGTTAAATCCCTGGTAGGCCGCGAATACCTCGGTATCGAACCTGACCGCGCACTCAAACAGGTCGGTCATCATCGCTGTGGGCGTGGCCAGCGCGAACGCCCGCGCGTTGCGCCAGTCGGCAAAGCCCGCAAGCGGCACATAGTCCTCGCCCTGCCGCTCGTGCTGCAGCCCCTCCGCGCCCACTGCCGCCAGTACGATCATATCGCTTTGGGCGCGCCGATTGAGATACGCGACGACGCTGTCCGGATCGGCGCACGTTGTGGGGATCACGACGAACCCATCGGGCGCTGTTCCGGCCTCGTACACGCGTTTGCCGTCCCGCGCGAGCGGCGCAAGCGCGATCGCCTGCTGCCCCTCTTGAATCTTTGCCGGGTTGTCCCATCTGCGCACTGCCGCGAAGGCCTCCCCCGCGTCCTGTTTGGCCGCGGCCGTCTCCGCGGTGTTTTCTCCCCAGTCGATATCGATTAGCCCATCCTCGTAGAGATCGGCCATGTATTTAAGGTATTCCTCAAAGCGCTCGCTCTGAACCCAGTTCGCAAAGGATTTGTCTGTGGCGGTCCACTGCGCGCCCAGCCCAAAGCCGCTCATGATGGGCCTCAGAATCGAGCCGCTTCCTGTCAGCGGGATGAGATCGGTCTCCTTTTTCACGGTCCGCAGCGCGCTTTTGAGGTCGGCGGGAGTCTGCGGAGCGGAGATATCGAGCTCCTCTGCAACAGTCGCGTTAATTACTATTCCCTCGTCCACAAACCGGGCGGGGAACTGCGGAATGCCCAGGAGAGCCCCGTCCACCATGGCCGCGCCCCATTCCTCGTCGGTGTATACGGCCGCCAGATCGGGCGCCTGGGCCATACGGTCGCCAAGCGGAGTCCATACGTTTTTATCAGCCAGCCCATGATACTGACCGGGCGTCAGGGTAATCAGATCGTATTCTATCCCCACGGAAAGCTCTATGGAAAGCTGCTCGGTCGCGCCCGTTTCGGGCAGCATGACGAACCGGAGCGCAGTGCCGGTCGCCTCTGAAAGCCTTTTTGCGACAGCGTCCGCGTTTGGATCGAACGGATGGTACGGGAGCAGCTGCACGATTTCATTAGGCTCGGGCGTAGGCGCGGACGTCGCCGGGGGCGGCAGCGTGGGCAGGGGTGTGGTCTCCGGAGTAGGGGTTGGATTCAGGCCGTCCAGAAGGGAGCAGCCGGTAATGGAAACGGCAAACAGAAGCAAAGCCGCCGTCCACAGATATACATTTCCTTTCATCGGTCTAACTCCTCGGTAGTACAGGATATGTGCCGGAGCACACGCGCTATTATAACACAATTATGCAGGCAAATAAACCGGAGGCGGGAAAAAGCAGGGTGACAGCGGCTTATCTGTTTGGCACATTTTTAGTGGTTTAATGCATTTGTTCTCAGCATTCCGCTAACCCCTCGAACGCCATGGGAGTGCACGGCCAGGGGGATAGCATTTGCTCTGAGCATTTCCTTGTAATGCAATATTTTAA
>JAAYXU010000242.1 GCA_012515725.1 Clostridiales bacterium
CCTGGGGTATTTCGATACCGCTACTACCGGCTATTTCGGCGACGTCACCGAGCAGGCGGTCAAGGCCTTTCAGAAGGAAAACAAGCTCTCGCAGGACGGAGCGGTGGGCCGGCAGACGTCCGACGTATTGTTTAGCAATGAAGCCGTTCGCGAGCCGGTCGTGTCGGTTAAAAAGCCTGCGCCCAAAGTCGTAAAGAGCAGCAAGCCTATCGTAGGCAATATGCGCGACTGGTTTTCGTATGTCAACTCGCGCTGGCCCAGAGGGAGTAAGTGCCTGGTCATCGATTACGAAACCCGTATACAGTATAATATGATTCGCGTGGGCGGCTACAACCACGCCGATGTGGAGCCCGCTACCAAGGACGACTGCGCCAAGCTCCTTAAAACGTACGGAGGCTCCTGGAGCTGGAATCGCCGCGCCGTGGTCGTTCGCATAGGCGGCGAATACATAGCGGGCAGCACGAACGGATATCCGCACGGCTACGAAACGGTGAGCGGTAACAATATGACAGGCCAGGTCTGCATCCATTTCCTCAACAGCCGAAACCATGTGCGCAATCTCGTGGATCCCTCCCACCAGGCGATGGTGCGCAAAGCCTCCGGCAAGTAGCGGGGGCTACCGATCGGTTGCCTGTCCGTCCTGCCTGGCTCCCTCGCGGTCGGCGAGCAGGAGCTCCGTGACCGAAACCTCGTAGGCGACCCGGTTGACGACGGTTTCGTCGTCAAGCTTCTTCTGATAGTCCCGGCTCTGCAGCCGTCCGCTGATGATAATGTGGCTGCCCACGTCCAGCGTCTGGGCTCTCCGCGCGACATGACCCCAGGCGATCACGGGAATGTAATCGGATTTTCCGTAGGGGCGGTTAACCGCTATCAGCAGATCGGTTATTTCGCGCCCGAATGGCGTCGTCCGATAGTTCGGGACGCGGCATAGGAATCCATCCAGCATCACGTCATTCGGATTGACGATATCCGGCTCTGGCGGCCCCAGATACCGGGCAAACGCCGTCAGTATCAGGCGGTTCTTCCCCTCCTCCATCCGGTTATAGGAACGCACCTGACCCCTGACGACTACCTTGTCCCCTATCCCGACGGGCCGGGAAAGAAGGAGGCGCTCTGGCACGGTGACGGGGACGGTGTCGATGTTTCCCGATAGCCGGGAAACATCGAGCATCATCCTGAAGAACCGCTCCTCGAACAATGCGTGCGATAATTCGGGAGATTCCGCGGCGACGCCCTGCAGCACGATCCGATTGTGGTCATAGATCCCGTCTTCCATACCCACGCCCTCACCTCATGTATTGCTGATACCCGTACAGATGAATCCTATTCACGGGCGAAGCCCAATATGTATGTAAATCCGGATTTCATGGTTCGTTCACGTGCTGGGTTCCGGCGTGATCGATCCAGTAGTTGTCCTTGGAGATAAGCTCCGATACTGTGACGAATTCAAATCCCTTTTCCTTGAGGCCTCGGATAATACCCGGCAGCGACTCTATCGTATGTTCTCCATTCATGTGCATGAGTATGATCGATCCGGGCTTGACCCTTTCCAGTATGCGCCGCGTCATCTCCGACGCGGAGAGCCCCATCCAGTCCAGGCTGTCCACATCCCACTGAATAACATGAACGCCCATCGCCCGGCAGGTCCGTACGACTGTCGCGTCATACTCGCCGTAGGGCGGGCGAAAAAGGTCGACCGGCTCGCCTGTCAGCGCGGTGATTTTGTCGTTGCAGAGCCTTACTTCCTCTTCGATACCCTGGGGGGACATGCCCTTCATATGCGCATGGGTATCTGAGTGGTTCGCGATCTCGTGACCTGCTCCGGCGAGAGCGCAGACCTCGGCCTGGTAGCGGTCGATCCAGAAGCCGACCAGGAAAAACGTAGAGCGTATATCCTCGCCCTGCAATATGTCGATGATCGCGTCGGTCGTATCAGCGCCCCAGGCCGCGTCGAAGGTGAGCGCTACCTTTTTCTCCTGCGTGGCCACATTGTATATGGGCAGATCGTTGTCGGGCGTTCCGAAAACAGCCGTATCAGCGCCCATGACGCCCACATAAAGGAAGGATGCCGCCACCAGTGCCGCCACCACCGCCAGCCGCACGGTAAACTGTCTGGGCACGACGAATATCCGCATATCCCGAATCCTCCCCCGGTCGATTTCTTTTTATTATATGCACCCGCGTGATGAAAAAGAAAAGGGACACGGTGGAAATGAAAATGCTCATACGATAGATAGCGGTAAAATGTATTGTAATATGCGGATCTCTATTCGATTATTTCTGTTTGCTGTCGTTCTCCATACAATCATATATCTCCAGCATTTTTCGCCTGAGCCTATGCATGCTCGCCGTACCGCCCAGCATATTCAGTGCCATCACCTTCAGCGTCTGCTCCCATGACCAATCGGCGATTTCCTGCTCATAGATCTCCATATATTCCCCGGGGTCCTGCGACTTCCTGCGCAAATATTCCGATATCGCCTTTTCTTTGGGGGTAAGAGAGACCTCGGTATTCCTGTGAAAAATCCATCTGAGCGCTTTGCTTATACTGTTCATATAATCCTCCCTACACGCCGTACCGCAGTACACGAATCGCTCTCATCATTTGAGAACATACCGCTTGTCTTCGCACGTAAAGCGCCAGACCGCTATGCCGTCCTTTATTTGGATTTCGGTCAGCGCGTCATCGCAGTTCCCATGCGCTGCAATTCCGACGCGGGAAAAGACGCGGGGTGATTTCATCGGGATTCATGCTCAACTCCGGGCCCCACGCTGCACTGCGCGATCTCCCGCTGAATATACTTGGGGAGCTTGGAAACCGCGACTTTATACGCGTGGTCGATCATGCGCACTATCACGTCGTCGGGTACGGTCCCGTCAAGGCTAACCGTATTAAAATGCGGATGCAGTATGGGAGGGCAATGCCAGCCCCGCACCACAGGGCCCGGATAGATATTTCTAAATATCTCCGCCGACTCCGGTGTGCAGTTCAGCGTAACCTTTGGCTCGCCGCGCAGCATGAACGGCTGTGCAAAAATCCGCCCCTTGCTCCGCGACGGCGCTCTGACCTTAACGACCGGAAATACCGGGTCAAAGGGATAATCCAAATACGCGCACGGTTTTCGCAGGCAGTAGTCGATGATTTCCTGATGGGTCATCCTTCGTTCGCCTTCTTCATTATTGCCTTTATAAATCCCCCTTGGCCTGCGTCCCGTCGCTGTCGGAGCTCATCGATTCGCCCCACATAGCCCGACGCCTCCGCTTTCCACCGCCATATGCACATTATAACATAACTGTGATATGCTGTCCCAGGTTTTCCTCAACACATCGTTCTAGACGATATTCCGAAAAAGGCATTCAAAATCGCCAGCGTTCCCCCCAACAGAACGTTTTCCACCCTCCGATTGACAGCGGCGGGGGGATGACGTACTATTAGGGAAGCAAACCCCTGGGAGGATAGCCTTTTCTTGCGGATACTCGGGATAGACCCCGGTCTGGCCACGGTAGGCTACGGTGTAGTCGACGAGGACGCCGGCGCGCTCAGGCTGGTGAACTACGGGATCGTGACCACGCCAGCCGGTATGCCTCTACCATCGCGGCTGCAGGCCATATTCGCCGATGTGCAGACACTGATCTCCAGCTATCGTCCCGACGCGGTGGCGGTGGAGGAGCTGTTTTTTCGGCGAAATGTGTCTACCGCGCTGACCGTCGGGCACGCCCGGGGCGCGGTGTTGGTGGCCGCTATGAGCAGCCTTGATGCCGGGCGTCTTTATGAATATACGCCTATGCAGGTCAAGCAAGCGGTGTGTGGCTACGGCGGAGCGGATAAGCAGCAGGTGCAGCACATGGTGCGCGTGCTGCTGGCTATGGATCGCGAGCCGCGTCCCGACGACGCCGCCGACGCGCTGGCTGTGGCCATATGCCACGCTAATGGTCGTCTTCTGGCCGATAATACGATACGGTAGGTGATCGCGTGTACGCATACATACGGGGCGTCCTCGCCGGCAAGGAGCCCGACGCCGTGGTGGTCGAGGCTGCCGGCGTCGGATACCGGATACTGGCGGGCAGCCGGATGCTGGCCAGCCTGCCTCCACTGGGCAAAGAGGTCAAGGTATACACATATCTCAATATACGGGACGACGCGCATATTCTGTACGGGTTTCTGGACTCTGACGAGAAGGAAATGTTCCGGAGGCTGATTACTATCAGCGGCATCGGCCCCAAGGTCGCGATGAGCATACTGTCGGGCCTGACGCCCGCGGAGCTCGCCCTCGCGGTCGTGACCGACGATGTGCGCTCGATATCCCGCGTGAACGGCGTGGGCAAGAAGACGGCCGAGCGACTGATACTGGAGCTCAAGGGGAGCATCGGAAACGAGGAGCTGATATCCGGCAGCGCGGGTACGGCGCAGAATGCTCCGCAGCGCGACAGCGCGCGGGAGGCCATCGAAGCGCTGATGGCGCTGGGGTATACATCCGCCGAAGCGGCCCGGGCTGTATCGCAGATGCCCGAGTCGGTAAATACCGTCGAGCAGATCATCGTCCACGCGCTCAGGCAGCTGGACCGTGGATAGTATGGCAGGGGGGTTTCGATGATTGAGGACCGATTGACAGCAGCGGCGGAGCATACCGGAGACGCAGAGGCGGAGCTTTCGCTTCGTCCGAAGACCATGGACGCCTATATCGGACAGGCCAAGGCCAAGGAGCAGCTTTGCCTGTTCATAGAGGCGGCAAAGATGCGCGGAGAGTCACTCGACCACGTGCTGCTCTACGGCCCTCCGGGACTGGGCAAAACCACGCTGGCCAACATAATCGCGCACGAGATGGGCGTGCAGATACGCACGACCTCAGGCCCGGCGATCGAGCGCACAGGCGATCTTGCCGCGATACTTACAAATCTGCAGCCCGGCGACGTACTTTTCATCGACGAAATCCATCGGCTCAACAACAGCGTCGCCGAGGTGCTATATCCTGCGATGGAGGACTTCAAGCTCGACATCGTCATCGGTAAAGGCCCCGGCGCGCGCTCGATCCGGCTGGATCTTCCGCGCTTCACGCTGACGGGGGCCACCACCCGTGCCGGTATGCTCACGTCGCCGCTTCTCGACCGATTCGGTGTCGTGTGCAGGCTGGAGATATACACCTGCGAGGAGCTGGCGACGATCGTCATGCAGTCGGCGCGGGTGCTTACTACGCAGATACAGGAGGACGGCGCTGTGGAAATAGCGCGCCGCTCCCGCGGAACCCCCCGCGTCGCGAACAGGCTGCTGCGCCGCGTGCGCGACTACGCCCAGATACGGGCCGGAGGCGTCATCGACAGGCAGGTAGCCCACGACGCACTCAACCTTCTTGAAGTGGACACGCTGGGACTCGACCATGTGGATCGGCGCATACTGCTCACGATTATAGAGAAATTCGCGGGCGGGCCGGTTGGGCTGGATACGCTGGCCGCGGCGACCGGCGAGGAGGCAGTCACTATCGAGGACGTGTACGAGCCGTTCCTGCTTCAGCTTGGGTTCATCAACCGTACGCCCCGGGGCCGCGTCGCGATGCCGGGCGCATACCAGCACCTGGGCCTGCAGATTCCCGGCGGCGAGGGAGAAGAGCCGCAGCAGATGCGATTTATCCCATGAAGACCCATGATTTTTACTATGAGCTGCCCCCCGAGCTCATCGCGCAGACCCCGATATCGCAGCGCGATCAGAGCCGGCTCATGGTCTGCCACCGCGACGGAGGACGCGTCGAGCACCGGACGTTTCGTGACATCGTCGAATACATCCGCCCGGGCGACGCGCTGGTGCTCAACGAAACGCGCGTCATACCGGCTCGGCTCACAGGCCGGCGCGAGGACACAGGCGGCGCGATCGAGTTCCTGCTGCTGCGCCGACTGTCGGGACTCCGCTGGGAAGTGCTGGCCGGTCCGGCGCGACGGGCGGCTCCGGGCCGCAGGTTCCTGTTCGGCGGCGGGCTTGAGGCCACGGTCGCAGAGCGCCTGCCCGAGGGGCGGCGCATCGTAGACTTTACATGCGACGGCGTATTCGAGGAGGTTCTGGACCGCGTTGGCGCCATGCCGCTCCCCCCGTACATCCATGAGAAGCTGGCCGACCGGGAGCGCTATCAAACGGTATACGCGCGGGAAAGCGGCTCGGCCGCCGCGCCTACGGCGGGACTGCATTTTACGCCGGATCTCCTGGATACAATAAGCAGGCGGGGAGCTCTCCTGGAAAAGGTGACGCTTCACGTGGGCCTTGGCACATTCCGTCCGGTCAAGACCGAAACCGTCGAGGAGCATATGATGCACGCCGAATACTGCCGTCTGGACGCGGACACAGCCCGGCGCCTCAATGCGGCGCGGGAGCGTGGCGGACGCATCGTGTGCGTGGGCACTACGTCGGTCCGCACGCTCGAGTCGGCGGCGGACGCGGACGGCCGCCTCGCGGCTTTTGACGGTATGACCGATATATTCATCTATCCGGGCTATCGTTTCCGCGCGGCAGACGCGCTCGTCACAAACTTCCATCTGCCCGAATCAACGCTTCTTATGATGGTCAGCGCACTGGCCGGACGGGAGCGCATACTGGACGTGTACCGGGAAGCCGTAGAACGGCGATACCGTTTTTTCAGCTTCGGCGACGCGATGCTGATACTCTAGGAGTGAATATGAGCTTTACATTCGAGGTAATCAAGACATGCGCCCGCTCCGGGGCGCGTCTGGGACGCCTGCACACGCCCCACGGCGATATCGATACGCCGGTATTCATGCCGGTGGGTACGCAGGCGACCGTCAAGGCCATGCTGCCCGACGAGGTCGATGCACTGGGGGCGCGCATCGTGCTGTCCAACACATACCATCTGTATCTGCGGCCCGGACACGAGCTTATCGCTCAGGCCGGGGGCTTGCATCAGTTCATGAACTGGCATCACGCGATACTGACCGACAGCGGCGGCTTTCAGGTATTCAGCCTCGACGGGCTGCGCCGTATCCATGACGAAGGCGTTGAATTCCGCTCCCATCTGGACGGCTCCCGGCATATGTTCACCCCGGAAAAATCCATCGAGATACAAAACGCGCTGGGGGCCGACATCATCATGGCGTTCGACGAGTGCGCGCCCTATCCCGCTACGCACGAGTACGCGCGCGAGGCGATGGAGCGCACGACCGCCTGGGCCGCACGGTGCAAGGCCGCTCACCGGAGGGAGGATCAGTCGCTCTTTGGCATCGTACAGGGCGGAACCTACGCGGATCTTCGGGCGCAGAGCGCCCGAGCGCTGACGGAGCTTGATTTCCCGGGTTACGGAATCGGCGGTCTGAGCGTGGGCGAGCCCAAGCCGCTTATGTACGAGATGCTCGAAGCGCTGATGCCCGAGATGCCAGCGCACAAGCCCCGGTACCTGATGGGCGTGGGAAGCCCCGACTGCCTAGTGGAAGGCGCTCTGCGGGGCGTTGACATGTTCGACTGCGTGCTGCCCACGCGAACAGCCCGGACCGGTACGCTGATGACATCGCGGGGAAGGCTCGTCATTCGCAACGCGCAGTACGCGCGGGACTTTGGCCCGCCCGACCCGGAATGCGGCTGCTATACGTGCCGCAATTATTCAAGGGCGTATTTGCGGCACCTTTTCAACACCGGAGAGATACTAGCCGCGCGGCTCGCTACCGGCCATAACCTCTACTTCCTCACGCATCTCATGAACGCGGTGCGCGAAGCTATTCGGGAGGACCGTCTTCCCGCGTTCCGGGACGAGTTCTTCGAAAAATATGGGTATGCCGGAGAAAATACGTAAACTCATCATTGCTTTTACGCTTATATTCCGGTATAGTAAAGAAAACCAACGAGGAAAGGTGAGTTCAATGAGCGAGGAATTACAGGCTGTATTGGTGCAGATGGTATTGCCCATCGTTGCTTTGCTGGGCGTGTTCTACTTCCTGCTGCTTAGACCCCAGCAGAAGCAGCAGAAGAAGGTTCGTGAGATGCTGGCTGCTATCAAGGTGGGCGACCGCATCAAGACGATCGGCGGCATCTACGGACGCATCGTGAAAATCAAGGACGAGGATTATATCACGATCGAGGTGGGGCCCGACAA
>JAAYXU010000243.1 GCA_012515725.1 Clostridiales bacterium
GTAACGGGCAGCAGACCACACGGATTTTCATTTTCATGTTTCAAATAAATATATTTGCTTATTATTATATTGACGCCCCGGCAAAATTGGAATGGATTGGTATACATGCCCTAGATAAACGGTATAATAGGAATATTCTGACGGATTCATACAAAAGAACCGCTATGTAAAGGAGCATTAATATGACCCAGGATATGAATCGTGTGCTGGAACTATCGGATAAGCTCAAGGCGATGTCTCACCCCCACCGCCTATGCATCATCCGGGGACTCTTGGACAACACATGCAACGTCACAAACCTCCAGCATCAGCTGGGGATCCCGCAGCCCAGCGTCTCGGCGCACCTTTCCAAGCTAAAGACAGCCGGCATCATCGTTGGGCGGCGCAACGGCCAGGAAATCAAGTACCGCGTGGTCGATAAGGACGCGCGGCAGATCATCCATTCGCTGTTCGGATGATCGGAGAAGTTATCCGCTAAAGCGCATATACAGCCACACTGCCAGCGCCACAGCCGCCAGACCCAGCAGTACCGCGACGGTGATTTTCAGCGCGCTAACCGGCGCTCTGCCGGATACCTTGCCGGTCGCGCCGTTGACGACATACTGATATATCTTGCCGCGGTATTGGTAGGACGATATCCAGACAGGAACAAGCAGGTGCTTATAGAGCACCTGCTTATAGTTTGTCACGATGTGTATGTTGCGGACTTCGTCGGCGCGTACGCTTCTGCGGACGATAGACTCCAGGCGTCTGCGTATCTCGGTCTTGGCCGCGCCCCAGCCCTCCGCGAGCGTGACGCTGTATCGCTCGGCTACAAACCCCGACAGGTATTCGGGCTGATAGGGCACGAGCTGCGCGAATGGAAACGGCTCCAGCCTGTGCACCAGCGCGCCGTCCATTTTTCGCGTCGCGAGAATCGGCACATCGTCGAAATACTCCTGACCGCTTCCGTTTACAAGGCGCCAGCGTATCTTGCGCACCTGGTGGGTTTGTCTTTTCCCGTTCACATACCGCGTCTGCGTCACATAGTAGTAATCGCCAGCCTGGGCTGTAAATGTATAGTACGTGTCGGCGTCATAGGTCCAGTAGGGCACGTAGGCGCCAGCGAGCGACCCGGCGGTATTTTCCCGTTTGAGCGCGTTGGGCGCAAAAAAGCGTTTCCGGATCCAGACCCGGAATGACTCGCGGGCCTTTTTCTCGGTGATCGCGAAGGGTATGACCGACTCGGGCGCGATGCCCCGGACCTCCTGCTCCTTAAGTATGTGGGATGAGCCGCAGAACGCGCAGAACCTGGCGATGCTCTCCTTATCGACCGCCGTCTGCGCCCCGCAGTTCTGGCACTTGATGCTGATGGTTTTTGCGCCCCAGTCTCCGTCCTCCTCGCCCGCTTTGGCCGAGAAAAGATCGTACTCGAGTATCTCGTCGTCCTTCTTGCCGAACTCCACGACGTTGCTGCAGTACTGGCAGCGCATGTTGCCCGATTCCGGATCGAAATGCATGTTCCCGCCGCAGGACGGGCAGGGAAAGTCGTCGGTTTTTTTCTCGATTACATCCGCATCAGGATTCTGCTCAGACATGAGCCGCTCCCCTTTCCCCGGCTACAGCTTCTCGCCGCACTTAGGACAGAACTTCGCGCCGGGCGCAGTCTCGGCTCCGCATCCGGGACACTTTGCGCCCTGCTGGCCCGCGCCGCAGTGCGGGCAGAACTTCGCGTCGGCTCCGATAGGCTTATCGCACGCTACACACGCGGCCTCGGGCTGCTTCATCGCCTTGCCGCATACGGGGCAGAATTTCGCGTCGGCCGGGGCCTGAGCCACACAGTGCGGGCACACTGCCGTCGCGGCGGGAGGCGCGGCAGGCTGATTCATCGCGCCCGCGAACGCCTGGCCCAGCGCCGCGCCCGCACCCAGTCCCACGCCCGCGCCAGCCAGTCCGCCGCCCTCGTTCCGGGCAGCCTCGCGTATCGCCTGGGCCGCCTGGTACTGCGTGAACGTGCCCATGTTGCCTATAACGCCCATAGATGTGCGCTGATCGAGCACCTTTTCGACTTCCTCGGGAAGGGATATGTTTTCGATGTACAGCGATTCGATTTTTAGCCCGAACGGCTCGAAACGCTGCTGTACTCGCGTGCATGCGTCGGCGCTGAGCTCGTCATAGTACATGGCCAGATCCAGCGCAGGTTTTTTAAACTCTCCCAGTAGATCCGATATACCCGATACGATCGAGCGCTTGAGCTGCCCGCTGATGCCATCCAGCGTAAACAGCGCACTGGTGCCGAACGCCTCGGTCATGAACTTGCCGGGGTCGTCCACGCGGAACGAATAGATGCCGTAGGCCCGCAGCCGCAGCATGCCGAACTCCGCGTCCCGCATCATGATAGGGTTCATCGTGCCCCACTTCTGATCGGTGAACTGCCGGGTATTGACAAAATACACCTCGGCCTTGAACGGCGAATTAAATCCGTATTTCCACGACTTGAGCTTCGTAAGAATCGGCATATTCTGGGTCGTAAGCTCATAGCGGCCGGGACTAAACACGTCGGCGATCTGTCCTTCGTTGACGAATACCGCCGCCTGGGACGGACGCACCGTCAGCTGCGCACCCATTTTGATCTCCTTGCCCCGTACCGGGAACTGGAATACCATCGTATCGCGCGCGTCGTCGGTCCACTCGATTACCTCGATAAACTGGCTCTTAATAAAGCTGAAAATGCCCATTCGCACCCCATCCTTCCCGTTTTCCATGGTCGCTTCTATATTATCATTTCCCAGTGCGATAAATCAATGGATTTCATAATTCTTACCGCGTAAATTTGTA
>JAAYXU010000026.1 GCA_012515725.1 Clostridiales bacterium
CTTCCTTTCTGTCCAGATAATAGAGGTAGTCCTCCTGCTTGACATTGGGCGGGCAGCGGTGGTCGCAGAAGGGAATGTAGCCCCCGGCTTCCACGAGCGGCACGAGGGTATTAAGATACCGGTCGATCGCTTCGGGGCCCTTTGCAAGCTCCATCTTGTCCACGCCGCCCATGATTCGCAGGCTTCCCGCGTACTCGCGCAGGAGGTCTCCCGGATGCGTGCAGGAGTTAACCTCGAAGGGGAACAGGCAGTTGATACCCGAGTCGAGGAATATGGGAATGAGCGGGCGCACGTCGCCGTCGCAGTCGGTATACCACAGATCGATGCCGTACCGTTTAATTTTCTCGTTGATCCGTCTGTACCGGGGCGCGACCACATCGCGGAAGAACCACGGCGGAAGGATCGGGCCATAGTTAAAGCAGATATCCTCCCATCCCGACGCGAAATCGAACGTGAAATGGGGCAGCAGCTGATCGAGCGAATGCTCGACCAGTACGCACATAGTCTCCACCATATCCTCCAGCATGTCCGGGTAGTCGTATAGCGCGTAGCATATGCCCTCAAATGTCAGCAGATCGCGCACCTTGCCGATCATCGATCCGCAGTTGATCCCCAGCGGATAGTCCCGATTGTCGGGATGCTTTGCGGTAAGGGACGAGATATCGAGTACGCGGTCGGGTTGGTGCACGTCAAAATGCTCTTTTTTCACCCTGTCCCAGTCGGCGGGCGTCCGGATCACCGAGCCCAAATAGTGGGGGATGGAGCTGCCCTTTTTTAGCCGCTCCTCTATAAGACCGGCGCTGCTGCGCACGGTGATATGGGTGTCGGACTCGCTGATAATTTCCTCCTTCATCGCGGGGTACATGAATATATTGCCGCCGATTTGCACTATCGGGTCGAACGAGAAAAACAGATCTGCTTCCTCGTTGCTGCGGATCCCGTTTTCGCGGAACATCGGCCACTCCATAAAATTCTCTTCCCAGTACCCAAACTCCATATTGAAGCAGCGGTCCACGCTTTTATAATGCATCTGCCGGCTGAACCGCTCCCGGGCGGTCATGGTTCCCTTCCATGGCGCGCGTATCGGATTCATGTGCATACCTCCTCCTGTAAGATCAATCTATTATATCATGCGGGCTACCGTCGCCGTATGATTATTTTTCCCTTATATATGAAATAATTGCGCAATAAACGGTCTGTGGTATAATAAGGCTCGTATGAATTTCGGAAGGTAACAGGGGGTATGATTATGAACCAGTTGTCAGGAAAAATAGCGGTGGTAACCGGAGGCGGACAGGGGTTGGGCGAGGCGCTCTGCCGTCGGCTGGCCGCGGAGGGGTGCACCGTCGCCGTATGCGATATAAATATGGAAACGGCTTCCCGCGTCGCGGACGAGCTTCACGGCATGGCGGTCAGGGTGGACGTAACGAACGCCGAGGAATGCCGCGCGATGGCCGACGCGGTTATGGAGCGCTACGGACGCATCGACTGCCTCGTATGCAACGCCGCCATCGTCATATCCGGGGCTGTCGAGGAGCTGGATCCCCAGCGCTGGCGCAAGGTCGTCGACGTAAATCTGTGCGGCTACTACAATACCGTATGGGCGGTGGCGCCCCGTATGAAGCAGGGCGGAGGCGGCGCGATCGTACAGATAAACAGCAAGTCCGGGAAAAAGGGCTCGTTCAAAAATTCGGCCTACGCCGCCAGTAAATTCGGCGGAATCGGCCTCACGCAGTCTCTGGCGCTGGAGTTCGCGCAGGAGGGTATCCGTGTCAACGCGATCTGCCCGGGTAACTTGCTGGACTCGCCGCTGTGGGTCAACAGTCTATTTAAGCAGTACGCCAGGAACCAGGGCATTACCGAGGAAGAGGTCCGTCAGAAGTATGTAAATCAGGTACCGATGAGGCGCGGCTGCCGCTATGAGGACATAGAGAACGTGCTCGTGTTCCTCCTGTCCGAAGCAGCCTCCTATATGACCGGTCAGGCCATCAACGTGACCGGCGGGCAGCAGATGGACTGACGGGCGACAGGGAGCCGGGGGAATGATAAGCCCCCGCTTTTTTACCATATCTTACGCGGTCATTCCATTGCCATCGATGAGGGGCGATGGTATAATAAGGCGAATCAAATATATGGGTATGAAGGTGTGCGAGTGTACATTGAAGAGCCTGCGCCGGGGATGTCGGCTAGCCAGACGCTGACCGTTACCCCGGATATGACCGCCGAAAGCATCCGGAGCGGAGCCGCGCGCGTTTTTTCCACACCTTCGATGATCGCGCTCATGGAGTGCGCTGCCGTCGCGGCGGTGGAGCCGTGCCTGGAAGCGGGCTGGATATCGGTGGGTACGGCGCTCAATGTAGAGCATCTGGCCCCAACGCCGATCGGTCTCGCGGTGACGGCTATCGCGCGCTTACTGTCGGCGGACGGCCGCAGACTCCGGTTTGCGGTGGAGGCCCGCTGCGGGGACGAGATCATCGGGCGCGGGACGCACGAGCGGGTCGTCGTGCACCATGAGCGCTTCATGGCCAGGGCCGGGGAGAAACTCCGGCATCAGCCAGAGCGCCCATGAAGCGCCGCTTCGACCTGCATACGCATTCCGCCGCGTCTGACGGTACGCAGACGCCCGCGCAGCTCGTGGCCGACTGCGCGGCCATGGGGCTGTGGGCGATGGCGCTGACCGACCACGATACCGTGGACGGCGTGGAGGAGGCGCGGCAGGCCGGGGACAGGCTGGGCATTATTGTGCTGTCAGGAGTGGAGCTTTCGGCGGCGTTTGCCGGGGAGCTTCATATTTTGGGATACGGTGTCAACAGGAGCGACGCGGCTTTCTGCGCGTTTCTGCGGCGGCAGCGTGAGGAACGAGAGCTGCGGATGCCGCGCATGATCGCCCGGCTCCGCGATCTGGGCGTGAACATTGCGCGAGAGGACGTCGACCGGGAGAGCCGGGGTGAAGCATCGGGACGGCCCCATCTGGCTCGTGCGCTCGTGCGGCTGGGCGTATGCGGCAGCGAGCAGGAGGCGTTCGACCGCTTCCTTGCGCGCGGGAAACCGGCGTATGTCGGCCGGAGTCTCCCTTCGCCCCGGGAGGCCATATCGGCGATACGGGCGGCGGACGGACGTGCGGTACTGGCGCATCCGGGGTGCGTCGGGCTGGGGGAGCGGGAGCTCGAGGCGCTCGTGTCCGACTTCGCGCGGCGCGGATTGTGGGGGCTGGAGGTATTCTATCCCCAGCACAGCGACGCATTCGCGCGCGCCATGCTGGGCCTGTGCCGCAGAACAGGACTCGTCCCGACGCTGGGAAGCGACTGTCACGGGCCGGGGCGCGGAGTGCCGCCAGCGGCAGGATGGGAGCGGTTCGGCCCGATGATCCCACAGGAAACCTACGACGCGATCGATACACTCGCTATAGACCGAAGGAGTAACTGATGGCTCAAACCAGAAAAATGGCGTCCAAGCCCTACACCACGAAAAAAGCCCGCAAGAACGGCTCATCCCGTACAACGCATCATAAGAAGCGCGCGGGCGGCGGCGTATCGGTCCCGCTCGTATTTCTGCTCGTGGTGGCGATCGGACTTGCCGCCGCAGCCGGGACGCTGTGGGCTCGCAGTTTCTACAAGACCACGATCATAGAGGGCGTATCCGTGAACGGAAGGGACGTTGGCGGAATGACCCGCGAGGAAGCCTACACGCTGCTGACTGAGGACCTAAAGCCGATTATTGAGCGCGCGCGCGTTCGCTTCACATACGAGGGACGGGAATGGACCATGGACGCGGACGATCTGGGACTGCGCACCGATCTGGACGCGGTACTGGGTGAAGCCGCGGCCATTGGCCGCACCGGGGGATTCGCGGAGAGACGCAAGCAGGCGAGTGAGGTTCGCAGCCAGCCGGTCGACCTGCCAGTCACCCTGTCGATTGACGAATCCGCGGTGCGCGCGCGGATCGCTTCGATTGCTCAGGAGATCGACACACCACCTGTCGACGCGACGGTCACATTCGACCCGAGCATGGAGCCCGAGAGCATGTTCTCCATTAAGCCCGACCAGCCGGGCAACGTGACCGACCAGAACGGAGCTTTGCAGGCCGCGCTGGCTGACCTCTCCGACGACTGGCAGGCCGATGTAGCGCTGACGGTTTCATTTACCGATGCGTCGGTGACCGACGAGCACCTGTCCCAGTACACGAGCCAGATTTCGTATTTCGCGACGACCATCAGGCAGAAAAGAGATCATCCGCGCGCCATGAATATCGCGCTGGCACTGTCGGCCTTCGACGGGCTCACCGTGTATCCGGGCGAGACCGTCTCCTTTAATGCCATGACCGGGGAGCGCACGATGGCCAAGGGCTATCAGGAAGCCCCGCAGATTGCCAGCGACAAGAGCCTGGAGCCTGCGCTGGGCGGCGGCGTGTGCCAGGCGTCCACCACGCTCTACAACGCGGCGCTGCTGGCCGGGCTTGAGATCACCGAGCGCAATAAGCATTCGTTCCCGTCAAGCTATGTCCGCGAAGGGTTTGACGCTGCGGTCAACTGGCCTGACAAGGACCTCAAGTTCACGAACAACACCGACGGGCCGATTTTTATAAAGTCCGGTATATTTAAAGACGAAAAGGACAATACGCTCAACGCGCGTGTCTGGATATACGGCAAGCCGCTGCCAGATGGGCAGTACTACGAACGCGACTCCAAGGAGATCGAGCGACTGGATCCGCCCGCTCCCGAGATCGTACCCGATGAGAAGCAGGAGTATATCGAGTTCGTCTACTATGACGACGAGCAGCATGTCTACCGCGACTCCCACGGCAGCCTGAAGATTCAGACTTACCGAGTGCTAAAGGACAAGGACGGCAACGAAATCAGCCGCGAGGCGATGTACGAGGATCACTACCGGGCCATCACGGGGCTTACCTATGTCGGAATCGTACCGGCTTACAAACGCCCGCCCGACGTGAACCATGACGGAATACCCGACGTCGATACCGACGGGGACGGGATCGTCGACATGATAGACAAGGACGGCGACCGGGTGGGCGACATTCCCTGGACGCCCCCTAAAAAGCACGACGACGACAGCGGCGACGACAACGACGACGACGATGATTGAGGCGGATTTATCCAGCCTAAGGAGGACAGTTGGCCGTGTGGGACAGCGCGATTCGGATATTCGCGGGCTCTTCAGGCGATGTATTTGCCCGGCGGGTCTGTGACTGGCTGGACGCCCAGCCCGGAAAAGCCCAGGTTATTCAGTTCACTGAAGGGAACCTGTTCGTGCGCGTGCTGGAGACGGTGCGCGATAAGGATGTCTACCTCGTACAGCCCATCGCCCTGAGACCCAACGAAGAGTTCACCGAGATACTTTTCTGGATGGACGCGTTCAAGCGGGCAAGCGCGGGCTCCGTGACAGCCATTATTCCTTATTTCGGATACGCGAAGGGCGACAAGAAGGACGAGCCGCGCGTATCGATCCGGGGCCGCGTATGCGCCGAGTGCATCGAGCTTTCGGGCGCGGATCGGGTGGTAACGATGGATCTTCATTCACCGCAGGTACAGGGCTTTTTCAAGAAACCGGTGGACCATCTGTACGCCGCGCCGATACTGGCGGCCTATGTGCGAAAGCATCTTGATACCGACAACTTGGTTGTGGTTGCTCCCGACGCGGGCTTTGCGAAGGAAGCACGCTCATTCGCGGGCCGTCTGGGACTCCCGACAGCTATATGTGACAAGACGCGAAAAGGCCACGACGAGCGCGCGCGCATCATGGAGATCATCGGCGACGTGGGCGGCCGGGATTGCCTCATAGTGGACGATTTCTCGATATCGGGCGGAACCCTTGTCGAGGTGGCGCGGGGACTGCGCGACCGTGGCGCGAAGCGAATCACCGCCTGCGTGAGCCATATGCTGCTGAGCGAGCAGGGGCTTGAGCGCATCGCCGCCTCCCCGATCGATCGGGTCATATCGACCGACTCGGTACCCAACAGCGCCATACTGGGCGCACCTAATGTCGTCATCGTATCGGTCGCGCCGCTTTTTGCCGAGACGATACGGCGTATCCATATGCGCGAATCGGTCAGCCCGCTGTTTGACGATGTGCCCCTGGAAGTGCTTCAGGGAATGGAGTAAGATTATATAAGGAGGTCGGCGCGATGAAACATTTTTCTATCGGAGTGATGAGCGACAGCTTTCGTCTGGGACTCAGGGAGGGGCTCCGCAAGGCTGCGCAGGTCGGAGCGCAGGGAGTGCAGATCTATGCGGTATCGGGCGAAATGGCGCCCGAGAACCTTTCTAAAGGCGCGCGGCGTGAGCTGCGGGACTTCATCTCTGATCTGGGGCTCGAGGTGTCGGCGCTGTGCGGGGATCCCGGCGGCCATGGATTCGCGGTCGCCAAGGACAATCCGCGGCGCATCGAGCTTTCCAAGAAAATACTTGATCTGGCGCTCGATCTGGGTACACAGGTGGTCACGACCCATATCGGCGTAGTGCCCGCGGACGGGCCGTCGCATCCCCGCTGGGGCATCATGGCCGACGCCTGCGACCAGCTTGGCCGCTACGCGGACAGCGTGGGCGCGTACTTTGCGGTGGAGACCGGGCCCGAGCCCTCCGAGCGCTTGCGTCGCTTTCTGGACGGACTGGGAAGCCGCGGAGTCAGGGTCAATTTCGACCCGGCTAACCTGCATATGGTCATCGGCGAAGATATTCCCGCAGCTGTGCGGACGCTGGCCCCGTACATCGTGCATACCCACGCCAAGGACGGCGACCGTTACAAGGCGTGCGATCCCGAGCAGGTCTACGGAATGTTTGCGCAGGACGGCATAGAGGGCATACAGATACATGATTATTTCATGGAAAAGCCGCTCGGTAAGGGCCAGCTCGACTGGACGGCGTATCTTAATGCTCTTAGCGAAGTCGGCTACACGGGCTATTTAACCATCGAGCGCGAGGTGGGTTCCGATCCCGAGACCGATATCCGGGAGGCAGTCGCGTTCCTGCGGGGACTGGGAAATTAAGAATTTATAAAAATTTTGTGAGTATAGCCTTCGGTTCGGGCCGCTTCCCGGGCTGGAGGCTTTTTCTCTGTCGATAACTTTATCCGCAGCCGTAAGAATACTGTGCGGGGCCTTCCGATACCTCTCTTTCCGGACGTTCCGTATAAAGGCCGTGCTTCATACATTGTAAATAAGGAGGCAGAGCGATGCGGTTTGTGATACTGGATGGAGACGAGCGTCACGAGGCGCTGGCACGGCATGCCCGGGAGCGGGGTTACACGGTCTTTCATTTCAGACAGCAGGAGCGTTTCGAGAGCGCCAGCCTGCCCGAGGAAAAGACTGTCTGGGCGCTTCCCATACTCAGCCTGACGCGGAGCGGGGAGGGCTGGAACATAAGGGGATTCCGTGATTTTCCGCTGACAGGACTTCTTATCAGGCTGCGCGAAGGCGATATGGTAGTATACGCCGATCTGACAGATGAACCGGGGAAAGTGCTGGCGGCCGCATATCCGCGCATCCGCTTTATAAACCTCCTGAGCCGGGAGCACTTTGTGTCGGAGAACGCGATACTGACCGCTGAGGGTGCGCTGTGTCTGGCGGCGGGGGAAAGCAGGATCGCGTTCCGGGGCAGCCGGTGTCTAGTGATCGGGTATGGTCATATTGGAAAGATTCTCTCGGGCTATCTGCAGACTTTGGGCGCGCAGGTTACAGCTTCGGCGCGTAAAGAAAAAGATCTGGCGACGATCCGCATCCGCGGTATGAACGCCGTCCATACATATGAGCTAGACTCCATAGCCGGCCGGCAGGATTTCCTATTCAATACCGTACCCGCGCGGATACTGAGCTCCGATACGATCCGCCTCATCGGGACAGGCGCTCTCATAATCGATCTTGCCTCTGCGCCGTACTGCGCCGACGAACAGATGATGGAGGACGCCGGACGCCGGTACCGCAGGTATCCCGGTATACCCGGGAAACTCTACCCAGAATCGGCCGGACATATCATATTTGACCAGATCATGCTCGAAAACCAAATTCCCGGTGGTAACGGGAGCAATGAAGTAGTAAAATAAGAGGTGACAGCCCATGGCGGGATTGAGCAATAGAAAAATTGGATTCGGAGTGACCGGATCGTTCTGCACACTTCACCGGGTGCTGTCGGTGATGGAGAGGCTGCAGCAGATGGGCGCTCAGGTCATCCCGATTTTTTCGCAGGCGGTATACGAGAACGACACGCGTTTTTTTTCCAGCCGTGAATTCATCGACGCGGTTCACAATATTACCGGGCGACTGCCCATTCATACGCTGGTAGACGCGGAACCCATCGGACCTCGTCATTTGCTGGACATGGTCGTCATCGCCCCGTGCACGGGCAACACCGCGGCGAAGCTTTCGCTGGGCATCGTCGATACGCCGGTGCTGCTGGCAGCCAAAGCGCAGCTGCGAAACGGCGGGCCTGTGATCATAGCGATATCAACGAACGATGGTCTTTCGACCAACGCCTCCAGCATCGGGCGGCTGCTTAATACGCGCAATGTCTATCTTGTACCCTACGGGCAGGACAGCGCAGCGACCAAGCCGTACTCGCTGGTGGCACATATGGAGCTCATACCTGCCGCGTGCGAACAGGCTCTAGAGGGCGTACAGCTGCAACCGCTGCTGCAGGAATATAAACCTGGAGAAGAATAATATGAACATCATCGTCCAGAAATTCGGCGGAACATCGGTAAGCAGTTCACAAAAGAGGATGCGCGTTATCGAAAAGGCGCGTGACGCCATGGCCAGAGGGTACTTTCCCGTGCTGGTTGTTTCGGCTATGGGACGCTCGGGCGAGCCCTACGCCACCGATACGCTGCTGTCGCTGGTCAATAAGTCCGCGGGCGGCGCGGATCCCCGGGACACCGACATGCTCATTTCCTGTGGAGAAATCATATCGGCGGTGGTGATGGCATCGGAGCTACGCGGGCAGGGGATCGACGCCCATGCCGTTAGCGGCGCGCAGGCGGGGATATATACCGACGATACGTACGGACACGCCGAGTGCGTGGCGATGGATCCGCGGTATCTGCGGGCGATGATCGAGAGGGGAGTAGTGCCCGTGGTGGCGGGGTTTCAGGGCCGCACAGCGGGCGGGGACACGACGACGCTGGGAAGGGGCGGCAGCGACACCACCGCCAGCATACTGGGGGCAGGACTTGGAGCTTCGCTTGTTGAGATATATACCGACGTAGACGGCATACTGACTGCCGATCCGCGCATCGTTCCCGACGCGGCCCTGCTGCGGGAAATGAGCTACGAAGAGGTCTTCCAGATGGCTGACAACGGATCTCGCGTTATTCACCCCCGGGCGGTCGATATCGCGATGCAGGGAGGCGTTCCGGTGGTCGTGCGCGGTACGCTGAGCGACGACCCCGGCACACACATCTGCGCAAGGGTTCCGCTCCACGACGATACGAAACCCAACGACGTCGTCACGAGCATCGCGCACATTGCCGGACGGCTTCAGGTGACGGTCGAGGCGGTCGCTCCCAGTCGGGAGCACCGCCTGCTGCGGAACCTGGCAGCCGCGGGCGTCAGCATTGACCTTATCAACATATTCCCGGACACCATGGTTTTTACCGTATCGGGCGACCAGAGAGAGCCGCTCATGCGCGTACTGGAGGAGGACGGCTGCCGGTATCGTCTGCGAGAGAACTGCTGCAAGGTCTCGGCGGTCGGTGTGCGCATGCGCGGCGTACCGGGCGTTATGGCGCGGATCATGCAGGCACTAAGCGGCAGCGGCGTGACCGTGCTGCAAACGGTGGACTCGCACATGACGATATCCTGCCTCGTATCCGGGGATGAGGCGGAAACGGCCATACGGAGTCTGCACAGGGAATTCGGACTGGCGCGGCATATGCGGGAGTAACACAGCGGAAACGGAGAGTCGGAGGAGAGGCTATAGACAAAAAACCCGCCTTCCGGCGGGTGGGGAAAACGTAAATTACACGTTCCGCTGCACCTTGCCCGAACGCAGACAGCGCGAGCAAACATAAACGCGGCGGGGTGTGCCGTCCACAATGGCGCGGACGCGCTGAATGTTGGGCTTCCAGGTGCGCTTCGTCCTAATATGGGAATGGCTCACGTTATTTCCATGAGCGGTTTTCTTATTACAGTAATGACAGTTCATTGCCATTTTTCAGGATCCTCCTTCGATGAATGGATCATCTCAAGCGTCAAAACACATGTATTCTATCACCAGTTGCGCCGTTTGGCAAGCTAAATTTTGATTTATCACTGATTTTTGCGATGAAAAGTTTAAAAATTGGCCTTATTCCGCGACGCTTGTATTGCGAACCGGATTGATATAGGATACAATAGTTCATACATCAAACGATGCGCAGGGGGTGTTTACCGTGGCTTTTATTACAAACCAGCTGGGGAGCATCGAGATCCAAGACGATGTGGTAGCCTCGATCGTAGGCTACAGCATCGGGGAATGCTACGGCGTGGTGGGTATGGCCGCCAAAAGGGCCGGAGACGGTCTGGCGGAGCTTTTAAACTGGGAGAATATCCGCAAGGGCGTCAGGGTGTCCCACAAGGGCAGCTCAGTGACCATCGATGTTTTCGTGATAGTAGAATACGGCATATCAATCGCCGCCGTAGCCGAGTCAGCCATCCAGGCCATCAAATACAATGTGGAGACAAATACAGGACTCACGATTCAGGCTGTCAACGTCATCGTCGAAGGCATACGGGTCCAGGCAGAGGAGGACTAGCACTGTGGTCTTGAAACAAATCGACAGCGCGCTGTTTCGTGAGATGTTCCTCAATGGCGTCGTACTGCTGCAGCAGAACAAGGAGAAGATAAACGCCCTCAACGTATTCCCGGTTCCCGACGGGGACACCGGCACCAACATGCTCATGACGCTCAAGAGCGCTCTTGGTGAAATGCAGCAGGTGCGCAGCGAGAGCCTCTCCGCGCTGGCAGACGCGATATCGAAGGGCTCACTCAAGGGCGCAAGGGGAAATTCGGGCGTCATACTGTCCCAGCTCTTTCGCGGCTTTGCCCGCAGCATACACGATAAAGAGTCGATAAGCGCCCGCGAGTTCGCGGCCGCGCTGCGCCTCAGCTCCGAGACCGCCTACAAGGCGGTCATGAAGCCCCGCGAGGGTACGGTTCTGACGGTAAGCCGCGTGATGGGCGAAGTCGCCGCCAAAGCCGCCGAGCAGACCGACAACGTGATCGACGTGATGCGCCGAGCGCTGGACGCGGGCTGGGATGTGCTGGCCCGGACGCCAGACATGCTCGACGTGCTAAAAAGGGCGGGAGTCGTGGACGCGGGCGGACAGGGACTTCTTACGTTCATGAACGGATATATGGCCGCCATTCGCGGCGACACGCCTATGGGCTCGCTGGAGGAAGTGGTCGTGGATCGCGGCAGCGCGCCGGACGCGGCTGCCCCGGCTATCTCCCAGACCGAGATTGAGTTTGGATACTGCACGGAGTTTATCGTCAACCCCGTATATCCCAATGTGGACGACGCGGACGTGGATCGATTCAAAAACCGGCTCGACATCATCGGCGATTCGGTGGTGGTTGTCAGCGACGTCGAGTACATCAAGGTGCACGTGCACTCCAACATGCCGGGCAAGGTAGTCCAGTACGCGCTCAGGCTTGGCGAGCTTACATCGATCAAGATCGAGAACATGCGCGAGCAGCACCGCAGCATACTGGAAATGAACGCGCAGGCCCAGCCCGAAAGAGACTACGCGATCGTAACGGTCGCGGCGGGCGACGGCATGAAAGACATATTTACCGATCTTGGAGCGGAGGGATTCGTCGAGGGCGGGCAGACCATGAACCCCAGCACCGACGAGCTCGTGACCGTCATAAACGCGATGAACGCCCGAACCGTGTTTGTACTTCCCAACAACAGCAACATCATCATGGCGGCGCGCCAGACCCAGGAGCTTACCCGGTGTCGGGTAATCGTGATACCGTCCAAGAGCATACCGCAGGGTATATCGGCGCTTCTCGCGTTTAACGCGGAGCTTACGCCCGCGCAGAACGAGGCGGCGATGACACGCGCTCTCGAATCGGTTAAGACCGGCCAGGTGACATACGCCGTCCGCGACTCGGATATAGACGGGCAGGATATCCACACGGGCGATATCATGGGCATCGGAAACGGGCACATCAACGTCGTGGGGCGCGATCCCAACGCCGTGGCCGCCGAGCTGTGCGCGGCGCTTCTTGAAGAGGGCGGAGAGATTATCACATTATTCTACGGGCAGGATGTGACCGGAGAGCAGGCGCAGGAGCTGGTCGACCGCCTGCAGCGGGAGCATCCCGGATGCGACGTCGAGTGCCACCGGGGCGGTCAGCCGCTATACTACTACATACTTTCGGTCGAATGAACGGAAACAATCCAAATGCCAGCTCCGCTGGCATTTTTCATAGGAGGACACATGCGGTCCGGTGATGCGGATATACGAAGTCTTTGCGGCGTAGGCGAGCAGCGGGCCCGGGCGCTGGCGCGTCTGGGCATCCGCACCGTCGGCGATCTAATGTATTTTTTCCCGAAGGACTATATCGCGCTGCGGGATATCCCGCCAGTCCATAAGGCGAGTCATGGAGAGAAAACAAGCCTCGTGGGGACCGTCGTCTCCGCCGTGCGGGTCAACCGTCCCAGGCCGGGATTCTCGGTCTCCACGGCTGCTGTCGACGGCGATCGGGGAAGGGCCGAGTGCGTCTGGTTTAATAAACCCTACCTGAAGACTACGCTTCGGCAGGGGAGCCGCTGGCTTTTCATCGGGACGCTCGATACCCGCATGGGAGCGCTCCGGATACTCAATCCGGTCATGGAATCCCTCGACGATGGCGCTCCTGCGCCGATACTTCCACAGTACCGTTTGGCCCGAGGCCTGACGCAGAAAGCACTGCGCGCACTGGTGCGGCAGGGGCTCACGCGCGCGGCGCGCGAGACGCTGCCGCCCTCATTCCGGAAGCGGTACGAACTGGCGGAGCGCGGATTCGCCCTCGAGAATATACACTTTCCCGTAAACGCTGAGGCGCTCGGGTTCGCGCGACGGCGTCTGGCTTTCGAGGAGCTGCTGATGTATGTGATCGCTCTGCGCTCACAGCGGGAGATGCGGGCGGGCGGGAGCGGCGTCGTGATGCGGGTGCTCGACGAGGAGCTTACGCGTTTTACGGACGGGCTTCCCTTCCCGCTCACAGGAGCGCAGCGGCGGGTGCTTCGAGAGATCGCGCGGGATATGGCCAGCCCCGCGGCCATGAACCGTCTGGTACAGGGCGACGTCGGATCGGGAAAGACCGTGCTGGCGATGGCCGCACTCTATATCGCCGCGCGCAGCGGAATGCAAGGGGCGCTGATGGCGCCCACCGAGATACTGGCCGAGCAGCACCGGCGAACCGCAGAGGCGCTTCTCGTGCCGCATGGGATCCGCGTGGGCATGCTGACGGGTGGGATGCGGGCCGCGGAGCGGCGGGTGGCGCTCGCGGCGCTGGCTGAGGGCGCGTGGGACGTCGTGATCGGCACGCACGCGCTCATACAGCCGGGCGTTGTGTACCGGAGTCTGGGAATTGTCATAACCGACGAGCAGCACCGGTTCGGCGTGGCCCAGCGCGCTGCGCTGGGGGAGAAGGGCGCGCGCCCCGATATGCTGGTCATGTCGGCCACGCCCATACCCCGCACGCTGGCGCTCATACTCTACGGAGACCTCGATATATCGCTCGTGGATGAGCTGCCGCCGGGCAGGCGGCCCGTGATCACCCGGATCGTACCCGGCCGGAAGCGGGACGATATGTACCGGTATATAGCGGAGCGTTTGGTGGCGGGGGAGCAGGCGTATATCATCTGCCCGCTCGTCGAGGACTCCGAGAAGGTGGATAGCCTGTCGGCCACAGGGCTGTACGAGGAGCTTGTGAGGGGCGCGCTGCGAAATGTATCCGTGGGGCTTCTGCATGGTCGGATGGCCGCCAGCGATAAGGAAGCTCTGCTGGCGCGATTCCGCTTGGGCGAAATGAGGGCGCTCGTCGCCACGACGGTCGTCGAGGTAGGCGTGGACGTTCCCGCGGCGAGCATCATAGTAGTGGAGAACGCGGATCGATTCGGACTGGCCCAGCTGCATCAGCTTCGGGGCCGCGTTGGGCGCGGGCAGACCCAGTCATGGTGCTTTCTTGCTCCGGGGGAGGCGGGAGAGGACGCGATGCGCCGTCTCTCGGTCATGGCCGCCACCTGCGACGGGTTCGCGATAGCGCAGAAGGATCTGGAGATGCGGGGCCCCGGTGAGTTCCTGGGCCAGCAGCAGGCGGGCATGACCGATCCCCGGGTGCTGGCGCTATTGCGTGACGTGCGTATCCTTGCCGAGGTGCGTGAGGCGGCAGATCGGCTTTTTGAGGCCGGGGCCGACCCTGCCGAGCGCGAAGCTATTCTCACTGAAGCGCTTGGGGCTTACGAGGAGCGGATGCGGGGGATTGTGTTCAACTAACTGTCGGTGCTCCGCCAGACAAAAAAACGGGACGGATCAGCCGATCCGTCCCGACGCGGTTTTTGTTTTATTTACCCGCAGCCCTTTGCACCATCCTTTGATGATTCGGGCACGCAGCGTTTCCGCAATGGGTCTTGCTGTTGAGGAAATGAATGCAGACCTGCCCGTTCATATTGTTGCCCGCTACGGTCTCATATCCGTGCGGGAATCCGTTGGTGCTTCCCGCGATCCATTCGCCGCCGATACGCACGACGACAGCCCTTCGATCCCAGCTCCAGGACCCGCCGTATGTACTCAGCAGCTTGGCGCAGTCGCTCTTAGTGGCAGGCTCGACGTCAGCGTGCTGGCTGCCGCCCACACGGATCATATTGTACTTGACGCCTGTCGCAAAGTCGATGACCTGGCACTTCCCACCCCGCGGCCAGCGTTTGTTAACATAGGTGTACCAGTCGCGCATCTTGCCCACCGGCGACTTCCTCACGACCTTGGGCGCGGGCTTTTTCACGGCGACGACGGGCTCGCGCACGGCCTCGTTGCTGAATAAAACATCGGAGGTCTGCTGGCCGACCTGGCCGTCCTGGGTGAGCTTATTCTCCTTCTGGAACGCCTTGACGGCCTCTTCGGTCACTTGCCCGAAGTAGCCGGTTATCTGTGTATCAAAATACCCCAGATCCGACAGGCGCATCTGCAGGAGTATCACGTTGTCTCCCTCGTCGCCCTTCTTGATGAGAAGCGGCGCGCCATCCTCCGGATCGGCTAGCGCGGCGGGCGGGGCGCATACGGCCAGAATGCACAGCGTCAGCGCAAGTATGAGGGATACTTTCCGAGATATTTTCCGATACATTGAATCACCGACTTTTCTTTTGATACTAAAAATCAAAAGTATTTTACCATAATTTCCAGCAGAGTTCAACCCGGGTCAGTTTATTTATTGGATATCCGTACCGGCGGTATACGATTTTACAGAGAAATATTCGCATGTAGATGGGACGCGGGAGCGGCAGGCTCGCGTATGGGGAAAACGGGTGGGGCGGAGTTGCCTGTAGGTTATAGCGTATAGTCACCGGAGATCCTTGACGAACGCGGCGGTATCGCATACCATGAGGAAGTCAAACGGAATAGGGAAAGCTCCGTAATCAACGCATCTGCATTTGCGGGATACGGGCAGGTTCGAGTATGCGTGGCTGGCCGACGCTCCCGCGCTGAACCGTCCTTTTATGCCCGCGCATTAACATGTGGCGCGGGCGACGCGCCTGTCGATGGGCTGGGGTTCGTGCAGCGCGAGTGCAGGCACGATCAGTATATGGAGGGGGAAGAGGATGACGGACGAGATAAACCGCGGCTCCGGAACGCTTTATATTACCGGCACGCCCATAGGAAATCTCGAGGACATCACGATGCGCGCGCTGCGGATACTAGGCGTGGTCGATATCGTAGCGGCTGAGGACACCCGGCGGACGCGGGCGCTCCTGACCCACTTCGGACTGAGCAGGAAGCTCGTTAGCTACCACGAGCATAACCGACGGGAAGCGGGGGAGCGACTGCTCGCGGAGCTTGCGAAGGGCCGTGATGTGGCGCTCGTTACCGACGCGGGTATGCCCTGCGTCAGCGATCCCGGCTGGGAGCTGGTACGCGACGCGCGGCAGATCGGTATCCCGGTGACGGTAGTGCCCGGGCCCGCGGCGCTCACCGCCGCGGCGGCGCTGTCGGGGCTGGACGCGGGCCGATTCGTGTTCGAGGGATTCCTGCCGCGAGAGCGGCGGGAACGGGAGCAGCGACTGCGCGCGATGGCCGCGCAGGATCGGGCGATCGTCCTCTACGAAGCTCCTCACAGGTTAGCGCGGACGCTCGCCGATCTGCTGGACGCGCTGGGAGATCGCTGCGCCGCGCTGTGCGGCGAGCTGACGAAGATGCACGAGCGGGTGACGGTGGAGCGGCTCTCGGCGCTCTCGGATATGTTCGCACAACAGGAACCCCGGGGAGAATATGTGCTGGTCATAGAGGGGCAGCAGGTGCGCGAACCGGCGCCCGAATGGAAAGCGCTGACGCTGGAGCAGCATATTAGGGTTATGATGGCGACCGGACTACAAAAAAAGGAAGCTGTCCGCGAAGTAGCCAGGCTCCGCGGGATACCGAAGTCCCAGGTGTACGAAGCCGGGCTTTCGATCCGCGCGGGCAGTGACGAGCAATAAAAAAGGGGCTGTCGCACTAAACCAGCCCCGGGGAACAAAAGGCGGCGACTGGCAGTAGCCAGAAGCCGTCTTTTGCTGTAAGATATTGCTTGTGAACAA